>JBBQER010000002.1:0-128285 GCA_038320885.1 Acidimicrobiia bacterium | reverse complement strand
CTGTGGCGGTTGTCGCCGGTGCGGAGGTACTCCTCGCGGACCCGGGACATGAGGAAGACCTCGTAGTCCATGGAGAGGCCGAAGAGGATGGCGAACATGAACATGGGCAGGAAGGACACGATGGGCACCGTCTCCTCCAGCCCGAACAGGCCCTTGCCCCAGCCCCACTGGAAGATGGCCACCACCACGCCGTAGGCGGCGCCGATCCCGAGCAGGTTCATCAGGGCCGCCTTGATCGGCACCAGGACCGACCGGAACACCACGAGCAGCAGCAGGAAGCTCAACAGCAGCACCGAACCGATGAACACCGGCAGCCGCGACTGGATCTTGTCCGACAGGTCGATGAAGGCGGCCGTCGAGCCCGTGACGGCGATGTCGGCGGCGCCGAGTCGGGCCTTGACCGGCGGCACCACGTCGGCGCGCAGGCGGTGGATCAGGGTCTGGGTGGCCGGCGACTGCGGCGAGGTCTTGGGGATGACCGACACCACGCCGGCGTCTCCGGACGGGTTGATCCGCCCCGGCACGGCGGCGGCCACGCCGGGATCGCGCCCGATGGCGGCGGCGACCGTCGCCAGCGATGACTCGGCGACTCCGGCGCCGCCCTTCCCAGCGCCGAGGTCGACCGCCACGAGCAACGGGCCGTTGAAGCCGGGGCCGAAGCCCTTGGCCAGCAGGTCGTAGCTCTGGCGGGTGGTCGAGCCCCTGGGGTCGTTGCCGGCGTCGGCCTGGCCGAGGCGGATGGAGAAGAACGGGATGGCCAGCACGGCCAGGACCAGGAAGCTGCTGATCAGGTAGCGCCACGGGTGGTCGGACACCTGGTGGGACCACCGGGCGGCCAGGCTGTGGTCGTCGCCGACCTTGGCCACCTTGACGCCCGGCAGGCGCAGCTTGTCGATGTTGTGGCCGGCGAAGCCGAGCATCGCCGGCAGCAGGGTCAGGGCGGCGAGGACGGTGACGGCCACCACGATGGCCGAGGCGTAGCCCATGGTGGCGACCAGCGGGATGCCCACGAACTGCAACCCCAGGATGGAGATCACGACGGTGGTGCCGGCGAAGAGGACCGCCTGGCCGGCCGTGGCCGAAGCCCGGCCGATCGAGTCCTCGACGGTCTGGCCGTGGTGGAGGTGCTCGCGGTGGCGGGTGACGATGAACAGCGCGTAGTCGATGCCCACGCCCAACCCGATCATGGTCGCGACCGTCACGACCAGCGCGATCGACATTCCCATCGCGGTGATCGCCGGTAGACCGGCCACGATCAAGCCGAGGATCGCGACGACCACCGTCGTGCCGGCGAACAGCACGGCTTGCCCGGCGGTGGCAACGGCCGTGGCTGCCGAATCCTCGACGCTCATGCCGGCGTGGAGGTGTTGGCGGTGGCGGGTGACGATGAACAGCGCGTAGTCGATGCCGACACCGAGACCCACCATCACGCAGAGGATCAGGGAACCCTCGGGGACGTCGACGAACGCCGCCAGGATGCCGACGCCGGTCGCTCCGACGAAGAGGCCCATGAGGGCAGTGAAGATCGGCAGGCCCATCGCAACAACCGAGCCGAACGCGGCCAGCAACACGATGGCCGCAACGCCGATCCCGATGAGCTCGCTGCTCGGAGCCGACTTCACGACCTGGGCCAGTGCACCGGTGAGCTCCGTCTCCACGCCGGCCGCACGAGCAGTCGTGGCCGTCGCGGTCGCGTCGTCGAGCTGCGTGACGCCGAGCTTCTTCACCGTGTACGCCACGTCGATGTACACCGTCTTTCCGTCCGCACTGATCGCCGCCGACTGCGCGTCGAACGGATCGGTGACACCGGCAACATCGCGCCCGGTCGAGAGTTGCCGACCGGCCTGCTCGAGCGTCGCCTGGTGCCGTGCGTCATCGAGCCGGCCGGCGCTGATGTGGAACACGATGCGGGCCGATGCTCCGCCCTGACTCGGGAACCGGGTCGCCAGCATGTCGGAGGCGCGCTGCGACTCGACGCCGGGGACTCGGAAGAAGTCACCGTTGCTGAACTTTCCGCCGACGCTGCCCTGCAGCGCCACGATCGAGACCGCGGCCACGAGCCACGCGGCGAGCACCCGGAACGGGTGGCGGGCGCAGTTGCGTCCGAGGCTGTACAGGAATCCACTCACGGCTTTCCTCCTGGTCGTGTCCGCCCGGTGCGGGACGACCTCAGGATCCAGGAGTGTGCTGACGCGCCACTGAGCTGCCACTGGATTCGAACCCGAAGGTCAGGTCAGCGCCCGGTCCAGGAGCCGAACTCGACCGCTTCGATCCCGAGCACTTCGCAGCAAGCCGCCGCGGTGGACTCCCGCTCGAGTCGGGGGTCGATCCGATTGCCGAACCGGCGCGGCCAGCCCAGGCGGTAGAGGTCGAGTGCCTCGGTTGCGGCGGCGGCCGCATCATCGTCGCGTCCGGCCTGCCGGTGCAGCAGCGCCGAACCGGTCAGCGCGAGGAACAGCACCGGCGCGCTTCTCAGCCGCCGTCCCGCGTCGAGCGCCCGCCGGTTCATGATCTCGGCGCGCGCGACTTCGCCGGTTTGGAGCAGCACCCACGCGAGGCGTGACTGCAGTGAGCCGACGAAGCTCCGCAGGCCGAGCGCGTCGCTGAGCTCGACCGCCTCGTCCAGCTCCTCGATCGCCGCGTCATAGCGGCCGGCGCGCTCGTCGAAGTCGGCGAGCATGCCGAGGCAGATCGCGCGCATGACCGGTCTGTCGCCGTCGGCGAACCCCGACGCGGCCTCGCGGTAGTGCCGCTCGGCGGCCACGAGGTCGCCGTCCAAGACCCCGAGTATCGCCCGCGAGTAGATGCTCGCGGCGATCGCGAACGAATTGTCCGGCAACCCTTCGTAGAACGCGAGCACCTCCAGCCGGCGGCGCCGAGCTTCCTCGTGGTCAGCCGCAACGTGCGGGAGCTCGGCCCAGAACGAATACGTCAGGGCCAATCCCTGCGCGTCGTCGCGGGCACGGAAGGTTGCCAGCGCGGCCGCCAGGTCGGCATCGGAGTTGGCCGGCGTTCCCGCGAGGAAGTTCATGAGACCTCGCGCCATGAAGGCCAGCGCACGTGTGCTCTCGCTCGCGTCGCCTCCGCCGGCGCATGCGAGCGCGGCGTCGAGCCAGCGCTTGCCCTCCGTGATCGTGCCCGCCAACCAGTGCGCCCAGCCCGCGCCCCCGGCGATGCCCAACGCGGTCTCGGCGTCGTTGTTGGCGACGGCCCACTCGAGCGCGGACCGCAGGTTGTCGTGCTCGCGGTTGATCGCCGTGACCCACGCGCGCTGGTGCTCGCCGCAGTACGCGGCCGCGCTCCCCGCGCACAGCCGCGCGAAGTGGGCTGCCATCGCGTCGCGGATCCGCACCGCTTCTCCGCGTTCGGCGAGCTTCTCCTGGCCGTAGTGCGAGAGGGTCTGGAGTTGGGTGAAGCGGAGCTCGTCCCCGAGGCGGTGCGCGACGACGAGCGACTTCTCGACGAGTGCGTGGATGAGGTCGTCGAGGTCGTCGGCCGGGAGGTTCTCGTCGGCACAGACCGCTTTGGCGGTCGCCATGTCGCAACCGCCCGCGAACACCGACAACCGCTCGAACACCCGCTGCTCGTCGTCGAACAGGAGCTCGTAACTCCAATCGACGACGGCCCGCAGTGTCTGCTGACGGGGAAGCGCGGTGCGCGAACCCCCGGTGAGCAGACGGAACCGATCGTTCAGGCGAGACGAAATTTCCCGGATGGGCAACGCACGCGATCGCGCCGCCGCCAGCTCGATCGCGAGCGGCATGCCGTCGAGGCGGGCGCAGATGTCGGCAATCACCGGGCGGAGGTCATCGGATACCTCGAGTTGTGCGCCCGCGGCGTGCGCGCGCGTCACGAACAACTGCACCGCGTCGTCGGCCGCCAGCGGGGGTACCGGCCATACCGTCTCACCGCCGACGCGCAGGGCCTCACGGCTGGTGGCGATGAGTCGTAGTTCGGGACAGCGCTGCAGCAGGTCTTCGGCAACCTCGGCGGCCGTATCGATCACGTGCTCGCAGTTGTCGAGCAGGATCAGCTCGGCGCGGTCGCCGATCATCTCCGCGAGCCGGCTCGAGTCCGGCACGTCGAGTGCGGCCGCGATCGCGTCGCGCACGCCGGAGGGATCACCGACGTGCGCGAGCTCGACGAGGCAACCGCCGTGCTCCAGGACCAGTGACTCGGCGCGCGCCACTTCCATCGCGAGCCGGGTCTTGCCGACGCCCCCGGGCCCGACGAGGGTGATGAAGCGATGTTCCGCGAACAGTTGCGTGAGCTCGTGGAGCTCTTCGTCGCGCCCGACCAACGACGTGAGCGACTCGGGAATCGTCGAGTGGCGTTCCACCGCCGCCGCGGCTCCAGTCTCCGGCGCGCTCGGAGCGTTGAGTGACGCGTCCTGCGCGAGCACTGCGGTTTCCAACCGGCGCAACTCCGGCCCGGGCTCGAGGCCGAGCTCCTCCCGAAGGACGTTGCGTCCCTCCTGGAAGATACGCAGCGCATCGGCCTGACGACCGGCGCGGTACAGGGCCACCATCAGCAATGCGCGGAGCCGCTCGCGCAACGCGTGCGCGGCGACGAGCGTCTCGAGCTCGACGACCGCGCCTTGGTGGCGGCCGAGCTCGAGCTCGATGTCGAGCCGTTCCTCGACTGCTGCGAGGCGCAGCTCGGACAAGCGGCTGATGGCCGGCACCGCGAAGTCGTCATAGGTGAAGTCGGCGAGCGCGTTGCCCCGCCACAACGACTCGGCTTCGGTCAGGAGATCCACGGCACGGGCCGGGTCGCCGGCGGCGATCGCGGCATGGGCGTCGGCGACCTGCTGCTCGTAGCGGTTGACGTCGACCGCTTCCGCGGGGAGCTCGAGCGCGTAGCCGCCACTGCGCATGGTGACGATTTCGGTTGAGCCGAGCGCGCGTCGCAGCTTCGAAGCCAACCCCTGCAGGCTGTTCCGAACCCCCGACGGTGGATCGTCGCCCCAGAGCGCGTCGACCAGCTGATCGGCGGGGACGACGCGTCCGACGTTCAAGGCCAACACGGCCAGGAGCGCCCGGAGCTTCGCGCCCGCGACGACGACGTCGGTTTTGTCCGCATCGCGCACCTCGAGTCCACCCAGGAGCCCGACGTGCATACGGCGACGGTAGTGCCGATCGGTCAGCGCCAGGTCAGGGCGGCATCAGCCGGTGGGCGCAGTCTGTAGTCGATGACAACCCCGGGAGGCCGGACATGACCGAGACGATGAACGCAATCGCGCACGCGCTGATGGCCGTCATGGCGGCTGACGCCGGCGACGGAGCGGCGGCTCAGGCGCACATCTCGACCGCGCAGCAGCAATCACGCACGACGGCGCGTCGCCATCGCCAGGTGGTGGAGATCGCCGCGCTGATCGTCGCCGGCGATCGTGTTCGGTCCGCCGGCCTTGCACTCGTCCACACGGCCGAGTTTCCTGACGACGGTGACCTGCTCGCCCGCGTCACCGGAGGTGATCGCGATGCAGGCTGACGTCTACGACATGGTGGTGGTCGGCGGTGGGGCGGCCGGTTTGAGCGCGGCGCTGGTGTTGGGCCGGGCGGGGCGCCGGGTTGCCGTGGTCGATGCCGCTGTGCCCCGGAACGCGCCCGCGGCTCACATGCAGGGGTTCTTGTCCCGCGACGGGATGCCGCCGGCCGACTTCTTGGCGGCGGGACGCGTGGAGGTGACCGGCTACGGCGTGGAGATGATCGACGACCACGTGATCGCGATCGACGCCGGGTCCTCCGTTCGCCTGCGCGGTGGCCGGGCGTTGCACGCGCGGCGGATCCTCATCGCGACCGGCGTGCACGATGAGCTGCCCGCGATTCCCGGGGTCCGCGAACGGTGGGGCCGGGATCTCCTGCACTGCCCGTACTGCCACGGATGGGAAGTACGCGACCAGCCCATCGGCGTGCTCGGCACGTTGCCCGGCTCGGTCCAGCATGCGCAGCTCGTGCGGCAGTGGTCCGACGACTTGGTCTTCTTCGTCCACACCTATGACCTGAGCGCAGCCGAACGCGTCCAGTTGGAAGCGCGCGGCATTCGGGTCGTAAGCGGTGAGGTCGCGCGACTCATCGTCGAAGATGACCAGTTGACGGGTGTGGAGCTCGTCGACGGTCGCGTGATCGCGCGGACCGCGGTGTTCATCCGCCCCGGCAACATTCCGAACGCCGACGGTCTGCTGACGGGCCTGGGCTGCGAAGTCGACGAGGCCGGCTTCGTCACCGTCGATGCCACCGGACGCACCAGCGTTCCCGGTGTCTGGGCTGCCGGCAACGTGGTCGATCCGCGCGCCCAGGTGGTCACGTCGGCCGGAGCGGGATCCGCGGCGGCGATCGCGATCAACGCCGACCTGGTTCAAGAAGATGTCGACTCCGCGCAACCCTGCGCTCAATGACAACGAGAAAGAGGCTTGATTCTCATGACTGTTTCGTCATCCAGCAACACATACGCCGTGCGCTTCGATGTCGACGTACCGGACGGGCCGCGCAACCGCGTTACAGCCGCCTTCCGAATTTTCGTCGCGATCCCCATCTTGATGGTCCTCGGGGCAGTCGGCGGCGGTTCGATCGCCGCGGGAGCGAGCGACTCGAGAGGCGTGGCAGCCGCGGGCGGGATCTTGTTCTTTGGGCCACTGCTCATGATTCTGTTCCGCCAGAAGTACCCGAGGTGGTGGTTCGACTGGAACCTCGAACTGTCGCGTTTTTCGAATCGTGTCGCCGCCTACCTCCTCCTGCTCCGCGACGAATATCCGGCGACCGATGCGCAACAGGCGGTGCACCTCGACATCGACTACCCCGACGTGCCCCGCGATCTCAACCGCTGGCTGCCACTCGTGAAATGGTTCCTCGTGATTCCCCATCTCGTCGTGCTGTTCTTCCTGTCGATCGCGGCGTTCTTCGCGGCGATCTTCGCCTGGTTCGCGATTCTCTTCACCGGTCGCTACCCGGCCGGCCTCTTCAACTTCGCGGTCGGGGTCATGCGCTGGCACAACCGCGTTGCCGGCTACGCCTTGGTGCTGGTAACCGACCGTTACCCGCCCTTCGCGCTGAACCCGTGACGGTTTTGACGGTGGCGGTCGCCGGACGGCGCGGGAATCAGGGGTCTCCGACCGAGGAGATCCCGTAGCGCTTCACGTCGGCGTCGAGAATCGCGGCCTGCTGATCGTCGCTCGGCCCGGACCCGCGGAAGGCGAGCAGCTCCTGCTCGCTCGCCCAACGCTCGTAGATGACGACGCGGGCGGGATCGACGGTGTCGGCCGTGACCGAGAAGTCGAGGCATCCCGGCGCCGACCGGGCTGCTTCGACCGCGGATGCGCAGTCCGCGATGTACGCGTCACGGTCGGCCCGAGCGACGATGAGATGTCCGGCGATGATGAGCATGTGGATCCTGACCGCGGCGAGCGTCGAAACTCATCGTCGGCCGCCCCCGAGGTCGGCCAACCAACCGCTATCGCTTGGCCGGGAGGGAGCGTGCGTAGGCCGTGCCCAGGTCGACCCACTTGGCGAGCTGACGTTTGGTGCGAACGTGCTCGGCGCTCACTCGGAGCCAGCCCCGCATCGGCCGGCCGCGCATGATTGCGATGCGAGCATTCGTCTTCGTCACCAGGGCGTCGGTGCTGTCCGGGTCGACGCGGACGAGGATGCCGCCTTGGCCGCTGGCCGACACCGCCATGTTGCCGCCGACGAGAAACGCGAGTCCTCCGAACATCCGCTTCTCGCTGACGTCGGACGCGTCCGCGATGAGCTCGCGTATGCGATTGGCAAGGTCCTCGTCATAAGCCACGACAACTACCGTTCGATCATTCGCATCTGCGCTTCGCTGTGGTGATCGCCGGCCGCGGGCATGAGGTTGTCAGCTTCTCGACCTGCGGGGCGGGCAGCTCGACGCCGTCGGCGGCGACGTTCTCTTCGACGCGCGCGACGCGTTTCGTGCCCGGGACCGGGGCGATGTCGTCGCCTTGCGCGAGCAGCCACGCCAGCGCGACCTGTGCCGAAGTCGCACCGGCCTCGGCGGCGATGGCTTCGACCTCGTCGACGGCGCGCAGGTTGTGGTCGAAGTTCTCGCCCAGGAACCGCGGATTGGTTTTCCGTGAGTCCGTGTCGTCGAACGCATCGTGGAGCGGACCGCGCCGGTGAGAAAGCCGCGGCCGAGCGGCGAGTAAGCGACGAACCCGATGCCGAGCTCGCGCAGCAACGGCAACACCTTCGCCTCCGGGTCCCTCGTAAACAGCGAGTACTCCGACTGGAGGGCGGTGATCGGGTGCACTGCGTCGGCGCGCCGGATCGTGTCGGGGCCGGCCTCGGACAAACCGATGTAGAGCACCTTGCCCTCGGCGATCAGCTCGGCCACCGCGCCCACGGTGTCTTCGATGGGGGTGTTCGGGTCGACGCGGTGCTGGTAGTAGAGGTCGATGCGATCCGTGTCGAGCCGCTTCAATGAGCCCTCGACCGCGGTGCGGATGTTCGCGGGGCGGCTGTCGAGGTGTCCGGGGCCATCCTGCGCATGCGACACGAAGCCGAACTTCGTAGCCAAAACGACTTCGTCCCGACGGCCCTGCAGGGCTCGACCGACGAGCTCCTCGTTGGTGAAGGGTCCGTAGATCTCGGCGGTGTCGATGAGCGTGACGCCCAGGTCGAGCGCCCGGTGGATGGTGCGGATCGACTCCGCATCGTCGGTGCCCGCCCCGGTGAACGCAGTCGACATACCCATGGTGCCGAGGCGATGCGCCCGACGTCGAGGTCCCGGAGATTGGTGTGCTTCATGGCTGTGTCCTTCGTTCGGTCGAGTGCGGTGTCGGGCGCGCCGCGGTCAGGCGAGGTACTTGTGGAGCCAATTAGTCGTCGCCGTCCAGGCCTGAACAGCGACGGCCTCGTTGTACGCGCCGCCGGTGTCGTTGTTGAAGGCGTGGCCGGCGCCGGCGTAGATCTTCTTCTCGAACGTCTTGCCCGCGAGCGCGGCTTCGAGGTCGGGGATGCCTGCGTTGACGCGGGCGTCGTCGGCGCCGTACTGGGCGAGGATCGCGGCCTTTGTCGTGCGCATGACCGACGCGGGTTGGGGCGTCGGCCCGTAGTAGGGCACTGCGGCAAGCACCTTGTCGCTGGTGGCGGCGAAGGACAGTGTCATGCCGCCGCCGAAACAGAACCCGATGACCCCGAGCTTGCCGTCGTAGTTGGCTTGCGATTCGAGGAACGTGACGCCCGCGTTCAGGTCGGCGATGCGATCGTCGACGCTGCCCTGGGTCAGGGCACCGAACGGGTCGACGCCGGCCTTGTCCGAGCCCCCGGCTCGTGAGACGAGGTCGACGGACAACGCGACGTAACCGATCTTGGCCAATCGCCGCGCGACGTCTCGGATGTGATCCGTGAGCCCGAAGATCTCGTGGTTCACGAGCACACCGGGGTACGTCCCCGGGACCGCCGGTTGCGCGAGGTAGCCCTGCATCGTGGCGGCCGGGCCGAGAAACGTGACGTTCTCGGCCTTCACATCCGGATCCGTCGCGGCGACCGAGAGGATGTGTCCGGCCCCACCAGTCGTCGGTGGGCTGACCGCGCTCGACGTCGTGATGCCGCCGACAGCCGGCGCGCGCGTCGACGGCGAAGTGGTCGACTTCGCCGAGTTGTTACCGCACGAAGCCAGGAACGCGGCCGCCGCGCTCGCCGTGCCGCAGATCGCCACCAGCCGCACGAGCATCTCGCGCCGGTTGAGCAAGCCTTCCTCGCGCAGCTCGATCGTCTCGGTAGCGGCGTACTCCTGCATCCAGTTGAGATCCGCCATACCGGTCTCCTCACACTCCGGCAACTCGGTGCAGCACCGCCCGCGTCGGGGTGATGGCCACATCGTCGACATCGCCACCCAGCACTTGCCCGTGCCCGTCGACGATCAAGCTGTAAACGCCGTCGTCGTGCGCAGTCCACAGCAGCGTCACCGCCGGGTTGCTCGCCAGGTTCGCCCTGCTCGTGCGGCCCGCCGGGAGCACGAGCCGGTCGCCGACAACGGTTGTACTCACCGACGCGACGTGCGCGCGGCCCTCGGGAGACACCGTTACCAGGTAGGGGTGACAGCCGAACTCGGCGACACGTTCCGAGAGAACGTCCAAAGGGACTGCCACGCTCATGCGCTGATCGTAGGAGGGGACTCAACTTCAACGAGCAGATGGGCTTCGGCCGCGTGACCTACGAGGCGGGCGAGACCATCCCGCTCAGGCTGCTCTCGTCCGAGACCTTCTCGACCGGCGTGCTCTACCTGGTCTACGGCCCGGACGACGCACCCCCCGAAGGCGGCTACGAGGAAGCCAAGGCCACCCTGCCCCAGGCCGAAAAGTAGCGACGTCGTCTAAGGCCGTTGGCGCTCGGCGAACGCGACGATCGTGTCGAACTCCGCGTCGGTCAGGGGGATGACCGAGAGGCGGTTGCCCTTGGCGAGCAGGCGGCAGTTGGCGAGCTCGGGGAGCGCGCGTAGCTCGTCGAGTGAGACGAAGGGCAATGCGCGTAGGGGTGCGACGGTTACCCAATCCCAACGAGGATCCTCGGGCTTGCTCGCGGCGTCGTAGTACTTGCTGTTCGGATCGAACTGGGTCGGGTCCGGTTCGGCGGTCTTGACGATCTCGCAGATGCCGGCGACGCCCGGCGGCTTCGCGTTCGAGTGGTAGTAGATCGCGAGCTCGCCTTGCTGCATCTCGCGCAGGAAGTTGCGCGACTGGTAACTGCGGATCCCGTCCCACCCTTCGTTCCCGGCGCGCACGAGGTCGTCGTACGAAAACACATCGGGTTCGGACTTGAGCAGCCACCGCGCCATGCCCCGAAGTTACGCGGTCGGCGAAGACGTGGCAGAGTGTCACGGCATCTTCGACACGAAGACGAAAGGGCGATGCTGCATGATCCGGCTCACCGTTTCCTACCCCGCGACCGAGGGCGCCACCTTCGACCACGATTACTACCGCGACAAGCACGTGCCGCTGGCGGTGAAGACCTGGGGCCTGGACGGCGCCGAGATCGACAAGGGCATTGACGGTCCCGACGTTGCCGCGGTGCATTTCAAGTTCGAGTCGCTCGACGCGATGGGCGCGGCGATGGCTGCGCCGGGCACGGCCGAGGTGCTGGCCGATGTCGCGAACTACACGTCGATCGCGCCCGTGCTCCAGACCAGCGAGATCGTGGAGTGACGCCCTCGCGCGCCGGCTTCGCTAGCTCTCGTAGCTCCCGTACCTGATCGGAATCCGGAAGCGCGGAACGTCGGAGTACTTCTGCGACGCAGCCCCGCGAGCGCGGTTGCCCATGCCGGCGATCATCTCGCCGATGGCGTGCGCGTGCTTGGGACTGTCGATGCGTCGGATCTCGGGACCGAACTCGACGATGCTCGGCTCCTCACGGTTGCCGTAGTCACCGAAGATGGGAAAGATCGCCGCGCCGGCCCGCGCCGCCAGGTAGAGGTCCTCCCGCGTTCCGGCCGCGAACGGCTCCATCACCACGAAGCCGTGAGCGTCCTTCGCATCGCGTGAACCGCTCCCGGCCTCGATGACGATGTGTCCGTGATCGGAGGTCATGAGATTCAGGAACTCCGCGCGGGTCCGCGCGTTCTGTCGCTTCCGGAAGCTCTTGACGCGTCGGTTGAGGTCTTCATCGGTGATGTCACCCTCGTTGACCGCTTCGCCGCCGCTCACCGGGAACGTCTTCAACACGTTGGCGACCTTGCGGAGGATGTCATCGATGACGTTCAGTCCCATCACCTCGAGGTATCCCAACAGCCGGCCGATCATCAGCGTGGTTCGGGTGTCGAGGCGATCGAAGCCTTTCTGTTGGGCGGCTCGCGTCAGGTACCCGAGGTTGAAGCCGACGTCCTGGAACTCCAGGTGTGAGCCGACGAAGATGAATGACTGTCCCTCGGCGAGTCGGTCGAAGAAGTTCTCCCGGTTGGTGAATTCGACGAACGCTTCGGTGTTCGGTGTTCGGCGCGGCGAAGTCGCCGTGGAGGATCTCGAGCAGGCCGAGCGCGGCCTCGGTCTCCGCGGCCGACAACGGGGACGACCTCAGGAACACCTGGTCGTGGTTGATGGCATCCATGCGAGGCCTCGCGGCGATCGCCTCCGACGAGATCGGGTTGAAGATGCTCTCGAACTCGACACCGCCCACGCGCTTGGCCGAGGCGTGCAACACGTGGTCGAGTTGGCGGTACACCCCGAACATTTCTTGGAGCTGCCCGGCGGCGGCGTGCAACCGCCCGCCGTCAGGTCGCGGCGGCCCATGGAGCGGGCGCTCCTCCTCGGTCGTCATGCCCGATTCTCGCGTCTCCGACCCGCCGGGAAGCACATCGGCTGGTTACCTCACGGCTTTCCAGCTTCGCTTTCGTCCTTCTCGGCGCTGGTCGCGCGGCGAATGGTGATGTCGCCGTACGCAGAGCGGGCGCGAACCTCGACCGCGTCCTCGCCCGACGCGGGGGGTGCCGCGGCGCCAAGGTCGTTGCGCACCCTGCCGAACGCGGTGTTGAGATCGAGCCACGCGGCGACCCCGTTGCGGATCCCGACTTCGACATCGCCGCGCGCCGTCTCGGCGACGATGGTGCCGCGTCCGGCTTCGTCGAGCCGGAGGTCGCCGTTCGCGCACTTCAGCACGACGGCTGCGCGCGCCCGCTCGACGATGACGTTGCCGTTGGCGGAGCTGACCCGCAGGTCGCTCGTGATCTCGTGAATCGATGTGTCCCCGTTGCTGTTCTTGATCACGGCCGTGCCGTCAATGGTGCTGATTCGCACGGACCCGGCAGTCTTGATCTCTACATGGCCCTCCGCACGACCGATCTCGATGTCGCCTGTGCCGGCTGCAACCGCGACCGGTCCGCAGGCGTCGATCCTGACGTTGCCGACGCCGGCCCTGTAGCGGCATTCGCCGACGCGACCCGTGCACCGCAGTGCTATGACCCCGCCCGAGCCGCGAACGTGTGAGCCGGTCGGCAGTTCGATGCGTACCTCGATCGATTCGTGCCCGCCCCACGGCGTCCATTGCCGCCGGCCCTTGGGCGACTTGATGAACAACGTGCCGTCGGCGAAGTCGACCTTGGTCTGTTCGGCCGCGGCGACGTCGGACTTTCTGGCCTCGTTGCTCGCACGTACCTCGACCACGGTGTCCCGGCGATCGCTCGTCGTGACGTGAATGTTGCCCACACCGATCTCGAGGTCGACGGAGATCGGTTCGGGAGTGTCGAAGGTGTGCATTGGAATCCTCGTCTGTTCGCGGCGGAGAACCGCCCTATTTCGCCCAGCCCCGGTATCGCTGCGTGCTCCGTGTCGCGCGCCGTTCCGGACGAGGCGCCGCGTCGAGGCGTTGCAGGGCGGCGTCGGCCGCGCGCACGAGCCACGCGTTGACCGAGAGTCGTTGCCCGCCCGCCGCCTGCTCGATCCTCGACTTGAGGTGCTCGGGCATGCGCACGTTGATCCGCGCCATTTCGCCGTCGTCGCCCTCTGGCGCCGCGCCCCGAACCGCGGCCGGCATTGCGTCTTCGTCAGGGGCGTCCGGTCGGCCGGCGACCGATCCGTCGACGGGCGGCGGCGTCACGACGAACACGAGGTCGCGTCCGCGCACCCGCAGCTCGACCGAACCGGGGGCGAGCTCGCACGTGATCTCGTCCGCCGCGGCGGCGAGCGCGTGCTGCAACGCGAGCCGGATCGCGGCGTCCAGCGGCGCCACCAGCCGCTCGGCGAGCGCCCGGGCCTCGTCGCCGCCCGCTTCGGCTGCGATCACCAGGTGTTGGCGTACCTCATCGACGTACGGCCCAAGATCCACTGTGCCATTTTGGCACCTGACTGATGCCAACGCAACTTGGAATGTGCCACTGGTGGCTCAACCGAAGCCGACGGGAAGCGCGTCGGGCGACCGGAAGATGGTGCCGCGAATCCGCGGGCTGGGTGCGCCGGGATCCAGGTGAAGGTCCGGGAGACGTTCGAGGACGGCATCGAGCGCGACGCGGGTTTCCAAGCGGGTGAGGTGCATGCCGAGACACACGTGAGGTCCGGATCCGAACGAGACGTTCGGGACCGGTGATCGGTGGATGTCGAATCGTTCCGGGTCGGGGTACCGGTTCTCGTCGTGGTTGGCCGATGCAAGGATGACCTTCAGCTCTCGGCCGGCGGGAATGTCCACGCCACCGAGTTGCGCATGACGATTGCTGCGCCGAGCCACCATCAGAAATGGGGTCTCCCAGCGCAGCCCTTCTTCAATTGCAGCGGCGCGAAGTTCGGGCTCGCGCCTGAGCTCTTCGAGTTGATCGGGGTGTGTGAGCAGCGCGAACAACAGGTTGCCCAGCGACCGGTAGGTCGTCTCGACGCCGGCGGGCAGCAGCAGCCGAAGGAAGGCGAATACCGCGTCGTCGTCGAGTCTTTGCCCGTCTACCTCGGCGCTCACGAGCTCACTGATGAGGTCGTCCCGGGGCCGGGCGCGCCGTTCTGCGATCTGCTCGCCGTAGTAGTCCCGAAGTTCGCTCAGGGCTTTGATCCCGCGATCCCAGTTGACGAAGATACTGATCAGATCGATCGACCACCGTTGGAACTGCGGCGAGTCCCGCTCGGGGAGTCCGAGGATCTGTGCGATGACGCGCACCGGGAACGCAAAGGTCAACCGTCGAACCAAGTCAGCGGTGCCGAGTGACGCGAACGAATCGATCAGCTCGTCGACCACTCGTCGTACGAGCGGTTCCCAGCCGAGGAGCACCTTGGGTCGGAACGCGTGCGCGACCACCGCGCGGTTGGCCCGATGCTCGGGCTCGTCCATCGCGATCATCGTGCCGGCGAACATCGGGCCCATGAGCTCGCTCAACCCACGAGACGTATACGTCTCGTGGTCGCGCAGCACCGCGACGACCTCGTCGTGGCCGAGCACGGAGAACGACGGTTCGCCGACTCCCGTGCCGATGTCGAACGGCAGCGGCCATTCGGTCTGTACCGGGCCCTTGCGCCGGGCCGCCGCGAGATACGGATACGGGTCATCGACGCCGCCCAAGTCGAGCGTGTCCGGTTGCTCGAACGGATCGAACACCGCAGCCTCAGCCTCGTCGCGCTCCTGCATACTGTCAAGTATGTAGGATACCGATGGGCATGTCACCCGATTCCTGTTTCGAGAACCCGAGTCGCATGATTGGTACCGATGCCAGGACTCTCGACCCCCGACACCGGCTGGCCCGATCTCACGCTGTCTTCCTGGGAAGACACCCGCGACACGTTTCACATGTGGACGCAGGTCGTCGGGAAGATACGTATGGCGCTGGAACCGATGGTCAACCATTGGTGGCAGGTGACGCTCTACGTATCGGCGCGGGGACTGACGACCTCGCTCATGCACGCCGGCCCGACCGGTCTCGAGATCGAGTTCGACCTCATCGATCACGTCCTCGACCTGCGTACGTCCGATGGCCGGCACCGTCACGTGACCCTCGAGCCGCGTTCGGTTGCCAGCTTCTATGCGGCCACGTTGGCCGCGCTCGACGAGCTCGGTGTGCAGGTGCGCATCCTTCCTCGTCCCATGGAGGTGGTCGAGGCGATTCCGTTCGCGCAGGACGAGCAACACCACGCGTACGACGCGGCCGCGATACAACGGTTCTGGCTCGCGCTCGTGCACGCCCACCGCGTGATGGCTCGCTTCCGCGCCGGCTTCGTCGGCAAGGCGAGTCCAGTGCACTTCTTTTGGGGTGGCGCCAACCTCGCGGTGACACGCTTCTCGGGCCGGACGGCGCCGAAGCGCCCGGGCGGTGTGCCGCACTGCGCCGATTGGGTGCAGGAGCTCGCCTACAGCCACGAGGTCAGCAGCTGCGGATTCTGGCCGAACGGCAGCACGGAGGGATCCTTCTACTCGTATGCCTACTCGCAGCCGGCCGGCTTTGCCGACTGGCCGGTGTAGCCCGACGCCGCCTTCTACGACCCCGAAATGGGCGAGTTCCTCCTGCCGTATGCGGCGGTCCGTACCGCCGACGATCCCGACGCAACCTTGATGTCGTTCCTGCAGAGCACCTACGAAGGCGCGGCCGCGCTCGCCGGATGGGATCGCGCCGCACTCGAGGTCGCTCCGTGAACGACGGTGCGCGCGGTACGACTCGAGCGGCCTGGTCGAGGTAGACCACACGGAAACGACTGCGAGGAGCTCGTCATGCCGGCCAAGGGAAGTGCGGAGTGGAAGGGTGACCTACCGACAGGCGCCGGGACGTTCACTGCTGGTGACACCATCACCGGGGGCTACACGTTCAAGTCCCGTTTCGAAGACGGACCGGGCTCGAACCCCGAGCAACTGATCGCCGCCGCGCACGCGGCGTGCTTCTCGATGGCGCTCGCCAACAGCCTCGCCCAGGCCGGCAACCCGCCGGACTCGATCCACACCGACGCCACCGTCACGCTGCGACGCGTCGACGACAAACCGACGATCACCGCGATCGCGCTCGTCACGGTCGGGCGGGTACCGGGTCTCGACGAAGCGGCATTCATCGAGCAGGCGCAGACCGCCAAGGCCGGATGCATTGTGAGCCGAGCGCTGGCCGCCGTGCCCGAGATCACCCTCGAAGCATCCCTTGCCCCGTAAGGGGTGACGCGCGGGGGGCTACGCCGGCTGTTCGTCCTGCGCAGTGCGAAGTCGTTGGGCCAGCGTCTGGAGCAGATTCCAGGCGATGGTCGCGTTCTGCTGCACAAGCGGTCGGAACTCCCAGTAGGTGAGCCCGTAGCAGACGAGGTCGCCGTTCGCGGTGATCGTCGCCGAGCGCGCGCCTTCGTCGATGAGCGCGATCTCGCCGAAGTAGTCGCCCTTCGTCAGCGTCGCGCGCTCGCGGCCGCCGATCGAGACCGTCGCTTCCCCCGACTCGATCACGAAGAACGCCGCGGCGCCCGCGCCCTCCTTGGTGATCGTCTCGCCGTCGGCGAAGCGGCGTTCCTTGAACAGGGCGGCGATGCCTTCGACGTCGCGGGGACTCATGTTGGCGAAGAACGGCACCCGCTCGATCACTTCGACCGGTCCACTCGCCGCCGGCGGCGCGGCCGGCCGCGGTGACGAACCCGCGCGCGTCACCGCGCGGCACTGGAGCAGGTAGAGCTGTCCGCTCGCGAACGCCCATTCGATGTCGCGCGCCGGTCCGTAGACCTGATCGCACCGCCCGGCCAGCGCGCTGAGCTGCGCGAGCTGATCGTCGTCGAGGCAGAGCTGCTCGACGAGCTCCGGCGCGACTCGCTCCTCGACCGTGCCGCCGTCGGGCGCGGCGCGTATCGCGATCTTCTTGAAGCCGGCGGTGCGTTCGAGCAGCGCGCCGGCGTGGTCCATGCGGAAGGTGTCGGGGATCACGCGGCCGGCGACGACGACCTCGCCGAGCCCCCAACTCGCTTCGATCATCCGCTCGTCGGCCCCGGTGATCGGGTTCTGCGTGAACATCACCCCGGCCACGTCGGGATTCAGCAGCGATTGGACGACGACGCCGATGCTCGGACGAGCGAAGAGGCCCACGCGCTGGCGGTAGGTGATCGCCGAGTCGGAGTTCGCCGACCACCAGATCTCGCGGACCGCTGCGGTCAGGTCGTCGACCGACGGCACGTTGAGCAGCGTGAGGTGCTGGCCGGCGAAGCTCGCGTCGGCGCCGTCCTCGTCGGCCGCCGACGATCGCACCGCGAGCGGCGCCGCCAGCGACTGCCCCGCGGTCATGAGCAGCTCGATGGCGAGCTCGTGCCCCGCGGCCACCGCGTCGACGAACGTGCCGGAGAGCGCGATACCGGGCGGGATCGGCAGCCCGTTACGCGCGGCCGCTCCCAACCCGGTTGCCTTCGCCCCGAAGCGCGAGTCCTCGTGCGCGTCGGCGAGCGGGACGACCTCCTTCATGCGAAGACCGTCACGCGAAGACCGTTACTTCACCCGCGTCGCCGTCCACGCGTACGCGCGTGCCGTCGGCAATGAGGTCGGTCGCGTTGCGCGTCCCCACCACGCCGGGGATGCCGTATTCACGGGCCACGATCGCCGAGTGCGAGAGCAGACCTCCGGAGTCGGTCACGATTGCGCCGAGCAGCGGTAACAGGATGTTGAACGCCTCGGTCGTCGACTCGGTGACGAGCACGTCGCCCTGCTGGATGCGATCGAACTCGGTCGGGCCTGCGACGCGCCGAGCCGGCCCCTCGTACGTACCGCCACTCGCGGCGAGGCCGCGCAGCAGGTTCTCCTCGTGCGGCGCTTCCGAGCTCCCGAACAGCTCGCCCAGCGCGATGCCGACCGCTTGCATGACTCTGGCCACGCCGGGCGGGAGGCCCGACGGGTCGGGTGGCGGGGGTGGCGGCGGCCCGAGTGAGGCCGGAGCCTCCTTGGCCGTACGCGACGTGCGGTCGGCGAAACGCCGCGCGAGCTCGTCGGCGGACGGTCCACCCGTGCCGGTCACGAGCGCGCACATCTCGTCGAAGCCGGCGTCGATGAAGTGTTCGGCGTCGTGGATGCGGCCCTTGCCTTCGAGCTGCCGACCCGCCGCGAGCGCGGCGCGGCGCATGATGCCGGATGCCCAGATGTCGCTGAAGACGCCGCGTTCGTCGCGCAGGCGGTACATGAGGCGCGCCTCGCCGAGCAACTCATCGAACTGCGCGCGGTGCTGGTCGGGCACCTGCGCCCGAATGTCGGCGATGCGCGCATCGACTTCGTCCGTGTCGTTTCCGGCGCCGTCGACCGACGATCGAATCGAGCGCACCAGCACGTCGGGCAGCTCGAGCGCGTAGCGCCCGGAGATGTCGAAGCCGTCGAGAAGTCGACAGCCGACGAGGTCGAGATACTCGGACACGGCCGGGCCGACCTCTCCCCCGAACGCGCGCAGCTCCGCGAGCGTCTTGCCGGGGTCGCCGTCGGAGTCGAGGAGCGCGCGAGCAGCTGTGTCATTGGTGATCGTGGCGATGAGCCGTTCGAGCTCGCCGGACGCGCCCGCCGACACCGGCGCCGCGCCGCGCAACATCGCGAGCGTGTCGGCCGGCGCGACGGTGGTCCACGCTCCGAGGTGCGCGAGCAGGTCACCGACCGGGAGCATCGCCGACCCGGTGAATCGCATGTGCTGGAAGATCATGTTCGAGTGGTGGTCGCGACAGCGCGTGAGGTACGCGACCAGCTCGTTGTCGGAGAGGGCGTCGGCGTCGACCGACTGCAGCTCGCGATGGAGCTTGATCGCAGCCGGCTTGAACGTCTCGTCCCACTCGCGCAGCTGCTCACGCCAGA
This sequence comes from Acidimicrobiia bacterium, assembly GCA_038320885.1. GTDB lineage: Bacteria > Actinomycetota > Acidimicrobiia > IMCC26256 > PALSA-610 > JBBQER01. The sequence goes on along the minus strand of JBBQER010000002.1, from coordinate 109,092 downwards.
CCTTCTTCTCCCATACCTCCTCCGCGCGCGCGAACCGCTGCGGGATCTCTTCGTCGGGTGCCGGCCGCATGTAGTGATACGAGAACCCGTTGACGTACGCGGTTTCCAACGCGTCAAGTGGTGTCCCGTAGAACGCCATGAACTCGTGCGTGCCCCGGCGGAACGGCTCGGGGTGCATCTCCTCCCAGTACCGCGTCGCGGGACGCGGGAAATGCACCGGGTCCAAGCTCCACGACCCGGGACCCGGAGGCTCGAACTGCAGTGGCGTCTTGCTCTGTGGGGACATATGGCCCTCCCGGGATCGTCGGCGCGCGCCGAGTGCCGCGCGGCGACCCGATTCTCACCGGCCGCGCGTGATCAAGGCAAGCGGCGCACACGGTTGTACGGGACGCGAGACTTCCGGGAATGGGTGGCCCACCGGTGCGCATCGATTCCGATCTGCAAACGGCGTATCTGCGTCGGCTCGGGCTCGACGCCGAGGCCCCGTCGGTCGAGGCGCTGCAACGGCTGCATCGCCGTCAGGTGGAACGCATCCCGTACGAGACGATGTGGCTACATGCCGGTGAGGCGTGGGGGATCGATCCCGTCGAGTCGGTCACGCGGATCGCGCGGCAGGGTCGCGGCGGCTACTGCTACCACCTCAACGGCGCGTTCTCGGAGTTGTTGCGATCGCTGGGTTACTCGGTCGCCCGCCATATCGGCGGAGTGCACGGTCCCGGTGGGCCCGACGCGGACTCGGTCGGCAACCATCTCGTTCTCTCGGTCCTCGGCCTGCCGTCGGATGAGAATCCCTCGGGGACCTGGTATGTCGACGTCGGTCTCGGCGACGCGCTGCACAACGCGTTGCCACTCGCTCCCGGCGAGTACGAGCAGGCGCCGTTTCGTCTCGTTCTCGACGCGACCGAAGGCGCCGTCGGCGACTGGCACCTCGCGCACGATCCCGCCGGTGGGTTCGTCGGGATGAGCTGGAAGACAGCCGTCGTCGAGATGGACGAGTTCACGGCGAAGCATGCATGGCTGTCGACGGCGCCGGAGTCGCCGTTCCTGCAGGTCGCCATCGCGGAACACCGGGATGCCGCCGGCGTCGACGTCATCCGCGGGCTGATCCTGTCGCGCATCGGCGACGGCGCCACCTCGTCGGAACCGCTCACCGAGCGCACCGACTGGTTCGGCGTACTCGACGACGTGTTCGGCCTTCGCTTCGACGGCAGCGCACCGGAAGCTCTCGATCACCTGTGGGATCGCGTCCTCGCCACGCACCGAGCGTGGGACGACGGCGGCCGACCGTGACCGGTCAGGAGCAGCCGCGTGAGCGCAGGCTCAGGTGACGGCCGATCGCCGGGCCCGTTCTGCGGCTGCGGACGCGATCGCGGTCGTGCCGAAGCCGATCTCGGCCGCGAGGTACGCCCAGAACGCAAGATCGGTCGGAGGGCGGTCGAGCCTGAGTGACGCCACGCGTACCGCGGCGGCACCGAGCCACGTGACGCCGACTGCCCGCTGCGCGGTGGGATCCCGGCTGACGAGCGCCCAGCCACCGAGCGCCGGGTACGTGCCGCCGAGACCGGCTCGGTCTCGGTGACACCCCGGTCCGACGTCGGCGACAGGTGCAGCGCCGACGCGACTGCGTTCGGCGACACCACACCGGACACTCCTGACAGCATCAACGCCGCGCTGCTCACCCGTCCGAGATTCATCGATCCCCTTCCACCGGCGCCGGCGGAATGATCCCACGCGAAACTTCCTCGACGCGTTCCGTGTAGCGGCCGAGCGTCAGGGCGGCGCCGACCGTGAGGGCGAATCCGAGGCCGGCGACGATCGCGAAGTGAGGACGCGTCCGGTCGCCGAGTGCCGTGAACCCGACGATCGCGGGGACGATCGCTTCGACACCGAGCATCACCGCGGTCGTTGCCGTGACTGCGCCACGCTGCAGCGCGCTCGCGAACATGAGAATGCCGCACGCGCCGTAGCCGACGAGCGCGATCGCAATGGGCTCACCGGCGAGATGCCAGACCGGCGTCGGGATGGAGAGGGCCCGTGCGGCAATGGCGGTCCCCGCGAACCCGAGGCCCGCGCAGACCGCCAACGCGATCGCCGCGTACCGATCCTGCTGCCGGGCCGCGACCACACCGCCCGCGACGACGACGAAGACGCCGGCGAAGAGAGACCACGCGCCGATCCGCGAGAGATGCGCGACCGGTTCGCTCTCCGCCGACGCGCACAAAAGCGCGAGTCCGGCGAGCAAGAGGCCGATCGCGACCTTGTCCGGCGCCCGGAGCTCGAAACCGAACACGACCGCGCCGATGGCGGCGGTCACACCGAGACTGCCGGCGATCGCCGCTTGGACGACGAACAGTGGCAGCGTGTGCAGCGCCACGAGCGAGGCGCCGAAGCCGATCGCGTCGAGCGCCAGGCCGCCGATGTACAGCGATTGTCCGGCGAGCCTCGCGAGCAGCATCACGTCGAGACGCTCCGCGCTGACGACGCGGCGCGCGCCCGCGGCCTGCAGCACGGTTCCGACGCCGTAGCTCACGGTCGCAATCAACGCGCAGGTCAGAGCAAGGAACATCGCTACGGAAACCCTACGCGTGGCGCGACAGCATCGTCACGTGTCCACGACGACCTGGGCGCGGAGACTGCCGTAGGCGAGTGCACCACCGATGGCAGGCAGGAACAGCGAGAGCCCCCGCCAGATGAGGGTTCCCGCGAGCGCGGCGGTGAGGGGGACGCCGAAATGGTGAAGCACGGCGGGAACGGCGATTTCCACCGCGCCCAGCCCGCCGGGGAGGAGCGGCACCCACGACGCGAGGACCCCGGCCACGTAGGCGAGGACGACGAGACCGAAGTTGGCATCCGCGTGCGCGGCGTGCAACGCGATCCATAGGCAGCCCGCGTCGGCGAGCCACCAGCCGGTGGCTGCGAACCCGATCCCGACCCGGTGCACCGGTCGCCCGAGGAGCTCGAGCAGGCGCGCGTGCTCGTCGAGACCGGCGGCGCGCAGCTCGGCGCGCGTTTTCCTGCGGTGGCGGGGCAGCCATCGGACGGCGTCCGCCGCGAGCTTGCCGACGACGGGGCGCCGCGCCACGAGCACGACGATTCCGGTCAGCACTGTCAGCGCCGCGGCGACGACGAGCAGACCGGTCGCGTCGTCAGGGTTGGGAAGCCCGACCCCGACGACAACGGCCGCGGCGACCGCGGTGGTGAGGACCAGTGCCCAGAACTGGAACCACCCGGCGACGAGCAGCATCGTGACGGCGTGTTGGCGGCCGACACCTCGGCGCCCGAGCTCGGAAACCGAGAGCGCGATGCCCTCAGCCGGGGCGACCGGCAGCAGGCTGCCCAAACCCACATGACGAGCGCGACCCGCGCGGTCGTGAACCAACCCGGCGAGAGCGTGTCGCCGCGCAGCAGGAGCAGCAGCCACCCCGCGAACGCGTAGCTCACGATCTCGAGGGCCAGCGCGGGCACGAGCCACAACCGCGAAGCGTGTCGCAGCTGCCGGAGGGCGTCTTGCACGCCACCGCTCGCGACGACGACTGCGTACACGAGCAGTCCCGCGACCACGAGCGCAGACAGATAGCCGACCCACCTCCGCCGGGAGGTCGAGTCGGGCTCGTCACTCATGCAGCGGCACGCCGACGTACTCGAGATGCAGAATCTGACCGCCGCCGATATCGACGAGATAGAGGTCGCCCTGGGGGCCCACCTTGATGTCCGTGACGGCCGCGGGCGCGATGTTCGCGAACGTCTGGCGATTGGCGAACACCGGCGCGCCCGATGCGTTCGGTGGCACGAACCAGATGCACTTGCGGGAGTAGTCGGTGAAGAACAACCCGCCTCGGAATGACGACGGGTAGTTGGTCCCTTGGTAGAAGGCGATCCCCGTCGGCGCGCTCGATCCGACCGGACACGACTCGTTCGGCACGATCTTGGCGGCCTTCGCGTACGTGAACGTCGGCTTGACTGCGGTGCCGGCCGCGTACAACGAGTTGCAAAGATCGGTGTCGAGGGACTGCCAAGTGGGTTGCGGCGATGCGCCTTCGTAACACGGCCAACCGAAGTTCTCGGCGACGCTATCGCGCACATTCCTGATCCGATCGATCTCGTCGTAGGTGTCCCAGCCGGGATCGGAAATGAACAGCTGACTCGTACCGGGCCGGAACACCGATCGGAACGGGTTGCGCAGCCCGTACGCGATGATGCGCTGCTTGTCGACATCCGGGCTCGTGATGAACGGGTTGCCGGCAAACGGCGCGCCGTTGTTCGGATAGATGCGGATGATCGTCCCGTCGAGTCCCGCGGGGTCGGCGTCGGTGGTGACGTCCTGCGCCCGCAGCACGCCCCCCTCCGTCGTCGGCGGTGTCAAGGCTGTGCCACCGGGCGGATCGCCGCAGGGATTGCCCGGTGTGCCGAACTGGCCGTAGTCGGCCGTGCTCGGCGTCGCACCGTCTCCGCCACCCACGTACAGAGCCTGGTCCGGACCGAAGACCAGCGTTCCGATGGAGTGGCCGTTCTGGTTGCACCAGTCATCGAGGAGCACTCTCGGCTTCCCGGTGGCGACGTCGCCGGTGGCGGTGAGGCGCACGAGCCTCGACCACGTGACGCAGCCATCGGTCGTATTCGCGCAGGTGTCGTTCCAGCCCGGTACCGGTCCGCCGCGCGTTGTCGAATCTCGTGAATACAGCGCGTACACATAGGGCCGGGTCGGAAACTGTGGATCCAGTGTGATGTTCAGCAGGCCATGGCCCGGCGACGAGTTCACTTCCGTACGCAGGTCGGCGAAGGTCGTCGGGGTCGTGTCGCCCGATCCGGAGAAGACCTTGATAAGGCCGGCTCTCTCGGCGACGAACATGCGACCGTCGGGCGCGAACGCCATCGCCGTCGGCAGGGTCAGCTCGCCGTGGCCCCCGATCGCGACGCTGATCGCGAAGCCGGGCGGAGGCACCGGATTCGGCGTCGATGCCACCGGACCCGCGGTCACGATTGTCATCAACCCCAACGCGCCAACCGCGCTCACGAGCGCAACCCGCCGCGAAAACATGGCCCCTGCCTTCCCCACAGCCGTCTCACCAACTCGGCTCGCGGAGCGACGCTAGCTACCTTCTGATCGCGGCGCCCGGGCCGCCGGTCAGTCGGTGGCGCCGGCCCAGCGCATGTGGCCGATCCGCCAGATCGCGACGCCCAGCACGACGATCGTCACGATCGACAACCGAACGATCGCCGCGCCACCCTGCGGGATCCCGTCGCGGACGATGCGGCTCGGCGCGTCCTTGAGGTAGCCGAGGAAGAGCGCGCGTGATTCCCAGGTCGGCGAGAGCTGGGCGATGCCGGTCAAGGCCATGCCGAGCAACCGCTCGATCAAGAACACGAACGCCAACGACCACACCGCGGTTCGCCGCGTGAGCGACGAGATCGCGATGAACACGGCGACATACGCCGCGCTGCCGACTGCGGCCGCGACGAACGCGGGCACTGCACTGTCGGGAGAACCGGCGATGAGTGCCGCGAGGGCGGCGGACGGGGCGATCGTCACGAGCGCGACGAGCGAGCCACCGAGCCAGCGACCGAGCACGATCTGCCCGGCGGGTGTCGGCGAGAGCCACGTGAAGTGAAACGTGCCCGAGCGGACCTCGGCACCGAGCACCGAGTCGCCGATGATGAGCGCCGCGATCGGCAGCACGAGCCCGTAGATGCCGTCAGCACCTACGGTCGCAAAGGCTCGCTGCGCCGAATCCTGGATCGCATACGAGAGCAACCCGAACAGGATTGCACCGCCACACGGCACCAGCACCGCCACCCACCGCTTCCGCGGGAAGCACGACCGCAACGTGTAGACGAGAATCGCGATGAACGGTGACCGCGGTCGGAGCGCGGTTGTGGGTGCCGGCGCACTCACCGGATCAGCTCCCGGAACAAGCTCTCGAGCGAGTCGTCGAGCGCGCGCACTTCGAGCAAGCGGACCGACTCGTCGCGCGCGAGGCGCGGCAGCGCGGTCGCCACCTCGCGTGCGCGCGCGGTTTCGATGACGAGCCCGTTGCGTATCGCGTCGAATTGCACTCCGCCGACCGCATCGAGTGCGATCAGCGCCGACGCCAAGCGCCGGCCGTCGTCGGAGCGCACGAGCACGTGCCGGGGCCGATCGTCCATCGCATCGCGAATGGCGCGGTGCCCGCCCGCGGCCGCCAGTCGGCCGTTGATGAGAACGATCACGCGGGGCGCCAGTCGCTCGACCTCGTTCAAGACGTGGGAGCTGACGATCACGGTCCGGCCCTGCTCGCCGAGCCGCTTGAACAACGCGATGAGGTGCAGCCGTTGGACCGGATCGGCGCCGTTCAGCGGTTCGTCGAGCACGAGCACGTAAGGATCGCACACGAGTGCAGCCGCGACCTTCGTGCGTTGCCGCATGCCCTTGCTGAACGTGTCGACGCCCCGGTCGGCGACGTCGAGCAACTCGACGGATGCCAGCGCGTTCTCCGGGGCGGCCCGATCCGCGACGCCGTGGAGGTCGGCGACGTAGCGGACGAACTGGCGCGCCGTGAGTCCGCTCGGGACGGCTTCGTCCTCGGGCACGAGGGCGAGCCGGCGGAACACCTCGCGATTGCGACGGGGGTCGCTGTCTTCGACCCGCACGGTGCCTTGGTTGACATCGATGAGACTGGTGATCGCCCGCATGAGCGTCGTCTTGCCGGCCCCGTTGGGTCCGAGCAGGCCGGTGACGCCCGGCCCGAAGGAGCAGCTGAGCTCCGACAACGCAACCTTCTGTCGGAACCACACCGACACATTGCTGACTGTGACGGTGGCGTCGTCCGCGAACGCCGGGTCATCCGCGCGATCCGGTGCGGCGGCGGGAGGCAATGTCATCGTTCTACCCAGCGGTACCGGCGCAGGAGCACGATTGCGCCGACCGCCATGACCGCGATGTAGGCGAGGATCGCGAACAACCCGCCGTTGGCCACACCCGCGAGCTGTGATCGGCGACTCATATGGCCGAGGAACACCAGGTCGCGCAAGAACAAGGGCAATGCGAGCACGTTGATCAGCGCGGCCGCCGAGCCGTCGTTGAATTGGACCTCACCGACGAAGATGGCCGACGAGATCGACGTCACGAGGAAGAGGCCGATGATCGACGCGCCCGCGACGATCCGGCGGTCGGTGAGCGACGAGATCGCGACGCCGACGACGGCGTAGTACGCGGCCAGCAGTGCCACTGCGAGTGGCACCTTCCAGAGCACGTCGAGATGACCGGTGAAGTAGTCGAGCGCGCTGTCGCTCACGAGCATGTTGCCGACGAAGAGCACGACCTGCGGGAGAAACGAGAACGCGAACAGGATCGTCGCGATCGCGCCGAACTTGGCCACGACGTAGTCGATGCCCGTGATCGGGCGAGCGAACATCAGCGGGAGGACGTGCTGGCGGCGGTCGGGGCACATCACATCGGGCGCAACCAGCGCGACGAACAGCAGCAACGCCGCTGAGACACCGACGTACTCGCGATAGGTGATGATGTGGATCCGCTCGGTGAGGAAGCGGTCGCGCGTCACGTATCCGATTCCGACGTTGACGACCGCCGGGATCGTGACGATGGCGAGGAGCGTGAACGGCGCGAACTTCTGACGCCACGACCGCCGGATGCCCAGCGCCCGTCGCATCGTCGCCTTGTACAAGGCGAGCGTCGCCGCGCCCCGCCGGCCGCGTGGTCCGTCGTAGGGCCGGTAGCCACGGTCGTAGACGGCGCCGCCGCGTCCGACCTCGACGCCTCCCGCTTCGAGCAGGCTCATGCCGACTCCTCGGCGCGATGCAGGAACACTTCGTCGAGCGAGGTGACGCGGGTCGAGAGCCGGTAGAGCGGGAGCTCCAGGTCGGCGATGAGGTCGCGCAGCGTGTCTATGTCGACGTCGCCGTCGATCTCGACTTCGACGAGGCCGTCGGCCGCTTTGGCCGGCAGCCTCGGGCCGAGCGCGGCCACCAGCTCTTCACCGTGCGGGCCGACGTCGACGGTGACCGTGCCGGTGCGCTCGAGCAGCGAGTCGGTCGCGCCCGCGACGACCAGTCGACCCGCGTCGATCATCACGACGTAGTCGCACACCTTCTGCACGTCGTCGAGCAGGTGGGTGGCCATCAACACGGAGATACCGAACGACCCGAGCCGGGCGACGAGCGCGAGCATGTCGTCGCGGCCGGCCGGATCGAGGCCGGCGGTCGGCTCGTCGAGCAGCACGAGCTCCGGATCGCTCACGATCGCCTGCGCGAGCTTCGTGCGCTGCCGCATCCCCGTCGAGAACTCGCCGATCGCGCGGAAGCGGGCTTCGTCGAGGCCGACGAGCTCGAGGATGTCGGATGCGCGTTGGCGCGCCGCGCGCGCCGGCAGCCCGCTCAACTCGCCGAACGTCGCGACCACGTCGGCCGCGGTCTGATCGAGCGGCAGGCAGTCGTGCTCGGGCATGTAACCGAGCCGCGACCGCACGCCGATCGGGTCTTTGGCGACGTCGAGCCCGCACACCTCGACGTGGCCTTCGGTCGGATGCGCGAGCCCGAGCAGGAGGCGAAAGGTCGTGGTCTTGCCGGCGCCGTTCGCGCCGACGAGGCCGATGCGCCCGCGCGGCAAATCGAGGCTGAGGTCGTCGAGCGCGGTTGTGCCCGGATAACGCTTCGTCAGTCCGTCGATACGGAGGAGGGATCCAGATGCCACGACACCCGCGAGTCTGTCATCCCGGGCTCCTACGCCGGACGCGGCTCGGGTGCGTAGAACTGCTTCGCCCACCGGCGGAGCGGGAGAATCGGCCCGTCGCCATCGGCGAGTGCAGGATTCGACACGTAGATCTTGTTGTCGAAGATCACCTTGTCCTCGGCCATCTGCTTTTGCAGATCTCGCACGAGCGCTTCGCCGACCCGTCGCGTCTGCTCGAGCGCGGCCGCGTCATGACCGAGCTTCTTCACCCGGTACATGTTTGACGGATTGTGTCCATTCCCAATCGATGGGAGTGGTGGTCGCGGAGATCGGCCGGGTGACGACTTCGGCGTCGGACGTCATGGACGCGCTCCGGCCGGTTGCAGCGAGTCCCAGCGAATCGGCACGTGCGCGTATCCGTCGATCAGGTTGGAGTGGACGCGCGGCAGCGGGTCGACCGGTGCGGCGACTTCGAGTCCCTCGAAGCGCGTGTGCAACGCCTCGAACATCACCCTCGCTTCGAACCGGGCGAGATTCGCTCCGAGGCAGAAGTGCGGCCCGCCGGCACCGAACGCGACATGGTCGTTGGGGGAACGCGTGAGGTCGAGCTGGTCGGGATCGTCGAAGGCGCGCTCGTCGCGGTTGGCGGACGGATACACCAGCACGACGCGTTCGCCGGCCGCGATCGAGCGCCCGGCGACTTCGGTGTCCTTCGTCGCCCGCCGGGTGAACTGCATGACCGGGCTGACCCACCGCAGGAGCTCTTCGATCGCGGCCGGCAACTGCGAGGGGTCGGCGCGGAGTCGCTCGCGCTGATCGGGGTTCTCGAGCAGCACGATCAAACCCGTGGTGATGAGGTTGCGTGTCGTCTCGCTGCCCGCGTTCTGCAACAGCAGGAAGAACAAGTCGATCTGCATCTGGGTGAGCGACTCGCCGTTGACCTCGGCGGTGATGAGCACGCTCATGAGGTCGTCGCGCGGTTCGGAACGGCGCTGCTCGCACAGCGCGTCGGCGTACATGTACATCGCGGCCGCGGCGTCGGCTCGCTCGTCCGGTGTGACCGACTCGTCGAAGCCGAACGTCATCTCCGTCCAGCGGAACACCTGTTCACGATCTTCCTCGGGAACGCCCACGAGATCGGCGATGACGTGCAGCGGGAGCCACAGCGCGATGTCGGTCACGAGATCGCACTCGTGCCGGCCGGCGAGCGCGTCGACGATGCGGTCGACGCGCTCGCGAACCCGGTCTTCGAGCTGCGCCACACGGCGAGGCGTGAATCCCTTGTTGATCAACTTGCGCAGCTTCGTGTGCAGCGGAGGATCCTGGCTGATGAGCAGCTCCGACATGGTCGGGTCGTCTTCTGCCATCTCGCCGTCGAGGAACGGGTTCGGCGCGTTGCTGAAGGTGTCGGAGTCGCGGGAGACGCGCTGCACGTCGGCGTGGCGCGCGATCACCCAGTAGCCGCGCTTCCAGAGCGGGTGCTCGTGGTGCGAGACGGGATCGTCGCGGCGCAAGGATCGGAACGTCTCGTGCGGGAAGCCGTTCGCAAAGGTCGCGGGATCGTGGAACATGGCGTGATCTTTACACGGGACGTTCTGCTGGGCCACGGAACCGCGGCCCAGCGGTCGCTCCTTCTGCGCCCCCTCCTCCGCGCGGACGAGGCGTGGTGCCAGTTGTTCCGCGAGCCGTCGGCTTGCATCGACCTCGCGAGCCTCGCGACGCGCGCCGAACGCGACGGAGAGGAGTTCGTCGTCAACGGGCAGAAGGTCTGGACATCGAACGCGCACGTGTGCGACGACGCGATCCTGCTCGTTCGCACGGATCCCGGTGTACCGAAGAATCGTGGGATCACGCTCGCCGCGCGATCGCCCAGGCGCGTGAGCCGGCCTTCGCGATCCTCTCGCCGTCTCAGTCACCGCGTGGGGCCGCAAGCCTGAGCGGTAGCCCGAGTCCTAGCCGGCGACGGCCGCGGCCGCTTCGAGGTAGCGCCACGCCATGTCGGGTGGGATCCCGCCGACGAGTGGTTGGAGCGCGAGGGTCACGCCTCGTGCGACCAAGGACGCAGCTTCGGCGGGCGTGATGATCTGGTATTCGCCGCGTTCGGCTCTGAGCTCCCCGACGGTGCTCGCGAACGACAGCGACGCCATGCCCCGTCGATTCGCGTTCCATTGCGCGTAGCTCGTCGCGTCGGCGAGGAGGAACTCGCCGATCTCGGCCCAGGCCCGGTCGGGATCGTCGGCGACGAACACGGTGAGCGGTACTCCCGCCGTCGGGAAGGAGCAGCCGGGGGCAGCCACGCCGGCCGATTCGGCCTCCGCGGCATACGCCGCCTCCAGGCCGGAGTCGTGGCTCTCGGCGAGGAAGAACATGCCGAGGCGGGCCGCCCGCCGGGCGGCGACCTCGGTGCCGCCTCCGTACGCGAGCATCGGCCCGCCCGGCGTGTAGGGGAGCGGTGTCACGCGTGCGCGCCGGCCCTCGACCTCGACCTCCTCGCCGGACCACAGCCGGCGCAGCAGACCGATACGCGCCTCCACCAGGCGGCCGCGGTCGCGCGGGTCGACGCCGAACATCTCGAACTCTTCGGCGCGATATCCGATCCCGATCACGTACGACACCCGACCGCGGCTCACGAGATCGACGATCGCGAGGTCTTCGGCCAGCTTCACCGGTTCGTACAAGGCCAGCAGGAGCGCGGCGACGTTGATCGGCATGGTCGTCGTGCGCGCCGCGATCGCGGCTGCGAGCGGGACGGGCGATGGCAGGTAGCCGTCGTCGGCCGCGTGATGCTCGGACAACACCGTCGCGACGCAGCCTCTCGTCTCTGCCCACGACGTCATGTCGAGCGCCGCACCGTACATCGCGCTCCGCGCCTCTGGGTCGGAGGTGTTCGAGCGCATGCCGAAGCGCACTATGAACATGGCGTTCCTCGATCTGGGCGCGTCACTCCGTGCGCAGTGCTTCCGCGGGGCGTATGCGGGCCGCCGATTGCGCCGGCACGGCCGCTAGCACATTTGCTAGCAGGATCGCGGCCGGGATCACGAGTAGGAGCGCGACGAGCGCGAACGGCGCCACGTAGACGACGGGGAAGCTGTCGGCGAGCCAACGCCACGTGAGTTGTCCGGTGCCGATGCCGAGAGGTATCCCGACGATCAGGCCGACGACGGCGATCAACGTCGCCTGCCAGCCAATCGCGACGCGCGTCTGGAGCCGGGTGAAGCCGATGGAGCGCAACACGGCCAGCTCTTGGCGCCGACGGCGCACCGTCGTGACGAGCGCGTGGGCAACCGTCGCCGACGCCAGCAACGCGAAGAACACACCGAGCGCAAGTGGGAGCGAGCGCAGCTCGCCGAGGCTGACCACTTGCGTCGGGAGCGTGGCGGGCATCGTGTACCAGGCATCGCTCCCCGCGTGCAGCGAGGCGTACCGGTGCTCCGCGGCCTTGATGTTCGTGCCCGGCGCCCACCGCACGAACATGTAGTCCTCGTAGTCGTTGGCATTCAGTTGATGGGAAGACTTCAGCGCCGCGCGCAGCCCGGCGTTGGTCATCCAGCCGCCCTGGTCGTAGTCCGTATGCGACGACGCGGGCACCAGCGCGGTGCCGACCACGGTGGCGCGGGTCGTCGTGGCGTCGCCGACGGAAACGCGATCACCGATGTGGAGCTTCAGGGTCTCGGCCGTCGCCGGCCCGAACGCGATCTCGTCGCGAGCTTTGGGCGCCCGCCCGGTCAGGACGACGGGCGTCGTTGCGCCTTTCAACGTCTCGGTTCCCCACGTCGGTGTCGCGACACCATTGACGCGTACGGCGCGGAACCAGGCCGCGTGGAGCGCGCCCTTCACGTCGTGATCGTGGGTGATGGTCGCGATGTCCTTGGCCGCGAGCGACCCCTCACCCGAGGCGATCTCGAAGTCCCACACGATCCCGGAACGTTGCGGGCTGGCGACGGCGTCGGTGAGCCCGGCCCGGAAGGTGAAGCAACCGACGACGCCGATCACGCCGACGATTGCGCCGATCAGTGCCGATCGAACCGGTACGGCCCGCCGTCCCCGACCCGGTTCCACGGCCAGCCGCGAGCCGATGGCCAACGCGGGTGGAAGCCCGAGCCGGGCCGCCCACTTTCCCGCCCACGACGGTGACCGATCTTCGGTCCGGCGGCCCGAGAGCGCCCAGAGCGCCGACACGAACGCGATCGCCATCACTGCGCCCACGACCGCGGCCGCGGCGATGCCCAACACGAACCAATCGGCGTGCACGCCGACGTCGAGGTCGAACCGGCGGGCCTGGCTGATCGGGAACTGGCGTGAGGACGCGATCGCCACCGCGACGCCCGTTGTCGCTCCGACCACGGCCGTGACGGTCGCCGGCGCGACCAGCGCCCGTAGCGCGATGCCGCGGTCGGCGCCGATCGCCCGCCAGGTCGGGAGCTCGGACGCGCTCGCGTTGACCGCTCGCGCGAGCGCCTGACCGATCAGCACTCCGCCCACGACCAGGACTGCCAGCGCGAAGAGGAGCAAGCCGTCCTGCTCGACGCGCAGCAGATTCCTCACCTTCGGGATGCCCAACAGCTGGGCGAAGCTCTCGACGTTGACCGGGTGGCCGATGATCCGTTCGACGTCTCGCTCGAAGCGCGGCAGATCAGCTTCACCTCGGCGCAGCGTCGTGAACTCGTTCACGAATCCCGCGGTGCGGTGTCCGTACTTGGCGTAGAAGCCGGCTGACGGCGCCCAACTCGTGTCGGAGTTCACCGACTTGGAGATGCCGACGACGGTCAGCTTCTGCTCGTAGTTCGGATCGACGCCGGGGGCCAGCATCCCGGGCGGGATCGATTTGATCGCATCGGGAGAGATCGACTGGCCGATCGTCACCGTTGCGCCCAGCCCGAGCTTGAACCGGCGCTGCAGGTTCTGATCGACCACGATCTCGTCCGCGCGTGCCGGATTGGTCGCGCGCCCCTCGACGAGTGGGATGGAGAACAGTTGCGCCGAGACGTCCGTGGTGGGAATGAGCCCGCCACCGTCGTTGATCGGCTTGTCTTGGATCAAGATAGCGATCTCGAAGGGGTACACGCGCTGCACTTCGGGCAGCTCGGCAACCGCGCGTTGCTTGGCGGCGTCGAACGACGAGTCGTTCGCCAACAGCGCGGCGGTCGGGAAGTGCGCCACCTCGATGAAGCGTGGCAACGCAACTGATGTGCGCCGCGCCCCCGCCAGTCCCGCCGCCGCCAACCCGAACGTGGCGCCCGCCAACACCCCGAGGATGACCCACGAGCGCCACCTCGCCCGGAGCTCGGACCGGCCCCACAGCCATGCTGCAGTCACGGAACCAGCCAAACACAAACTCCGCGGGAAGGGCAGTGTGCACGCATCCCGGCCCGGGGGGTGCCAGCCGCGCGGTGCTATCTCAGGCGCGCGTGCCCGACGTCGGGGCCTCACGGCGCAGGCGCAGTACCTCTCGGAGTCCGGCATCGTCGAGCGGTCGGGCGAACAAGAAGCCTTGGCCGAAGTCGCAATGCAGTGCCTTCAGGTGCTCGAGCTGGTCGGTACCTTCGACGCCTTCCGCGACCGCCTTCAAGTCCAACACCCGCGCGAGCTCCAGCACGGTCGCCACGAGCGAGGAAGAAGCCGACTCGTTGACGAGCCCGTCGATGAACGACTTGTCGATCTTCAGGATGTCGACGGGGAATTCGCGAACGTAGTTGAGTGACGAGTAGCCGGTTCCGAAGTCGTCGATCGCGAGTTGCACGCCGAGGGCCTTGAACTCGTTGAGCCGCGCGATGGCGAGCTGCATGTCGGCCATCATGGCGCTCTCCGTGATCTCGAGGATCAGGGAGTACGGATCGAGGCCGGTCTCGGTGAGCACGGCGCCCACCTGCGCGACGACGTCGAGATGCTGGAGCTGCCGTGTCGAGAGGTTGACAGCCATGTGGCGCGCGGGATCGTCGGGAAAGTCGGCCTCGAGCCGTGCGGCGAATTGGCACGCCTTCCGCAATGCCCAGGTGCCGATCGGAACGACGAGCCCGGTCTCCTCGGCGAGCGGTATGAAGTCGAGGGGCGCAACCACCCCCCGCGTCGGGTGGTTCCATCGGATGAGGGCTTCGAAACCGCAGATATTGCCGGTCGAGAGCTCGACGATCGGCTGATACTCCAGCTCGAACTCGTCGTTGTCGAGCGCACGCTCCATGTCGGCCTTGAGCTCGAGCCGGCGGCTTGCGGCCTCGTGCATCTCCGGCTCGAAGACCGCGAAGCGCGCCTTGCCGCGCTCCTTGGCGATGTACATGGCCGTGTCGGCATTCCGGAGCAAGGCGTCGGGACCGTTCATCGACGCGAACTCTTCCTCGCCGGCCGTTGCGATCCCGATGCTCGCTCGAACGAAGACCTCTTTGTCGTCGAGGGTAAAGGGCGGTTCGAACGCGCGCATGATGCGGTCGGCGATCTCGACGTGCGAGGTCCCGTCGGAGTCCTCGAGGAGAATGGCGAACTCGTCGCCCCCGAACCGCGCCGGGGTGTCGGCCGGCCGCAGGCAGCCGCGGAGTCGCTCGCCACACTCGCGGAGCAGCTGATCGCCGCACGCGTGACCCAGTGAGTCGTTCACCGTCTTGAAGTCGTCGAGGTCGATGAACAACACGGAAATGGACTCGGTATCGCGCCGATGGCGATCGAGCGCGTGGGCAACGCGATCCTGGAAGAGCGCACGGTTCGCGAGGCCGGTCAACTTGTCGTGAAAGGCCTGATGCCGGAGCTGCTCCTCGAAGCCCTTTCGCTCGCTGATGTCCCTGATGCTGAGCACCACACCGCGCACGTTGGGATCCTGCTCGAGGTTCGTTCGTACGGCCTCGGCGAAGATGTAGCGGCCGCTCGCGCAGCGAAATCGGAACTCGAACGGACCGACGTTCTCGCGACCGCCGGCGCCGATGATGAACGCCGCCGCGAGGTCCTCGTCGTCGGCGTGGGTCAGGGAGATGAACTGACCTCCCTCGAGGGTGGACGGCGAATAGCCGAACATGGTCGAGGACGGACTTGCGTAGCGAATCGTGCTGTCCCGGTCGACCAGCAGGATGACGTCCGACGAGTTCTTCACGAGCGCCGCGAATCGCGCCTCGCTCTTGCGGGTGACCAGCTCCTCGGTGAGCGTCGCTCGTTCCAACGCGAAGGCCACCTGCGACGCCAGTGTCTCGAGCGCGTTCTGCGCGGTAGCCGTGAACGCCGATTCGGTGGTGACCGAGATGAGGCACGTCAGCTCGTCGCGGACGAAGATCGGCGAGAGATATTCGAACTCGTCGTTGCCGCTGCGCGCGATCCCCCGGAGCACGTTCAGCCGGTGGCGAATCGAGAGTGAGCGGCCGGCGAGGATCTCGTCCCGCTGGAGGACCGTCAGGTCGTGGAGACGGTCGATCTGGTTCAAGAGCTGGGCCGAGCTCTCGACACTGACGAAGTTCGCGGTGCGGGCGTCGACGAAGAGGCGAACGACGGCGCGTTGCCCGGCGACGGACTCCGCGGCCGCGGCCGTCGCCTGGTAGATCGCGTCACGGCTCGTCGCGGTTTCGAATGCCTCGCCCGCGGCCCGCAACGTGCGCTCCCGCCGGCTCGAGGTTTGTTGTGAGCGAACGTGCACGACGACGCCCGCGAGAAGCAGCAGGGGCGAAGCAAGACCGATGGCATTGAACAGGGCGCGGCTGGACCCCATCCCGTAGTAGACCGCGGCGGCGATGCCCGCGAGGCACGGGTAGAGCAGCCACGCGCGCTTTCCCAAGTCCCCGTCTCCTTCGCGATATGTCGCCATGACGTAGATCGGCTGTCGCGCCGAGGACTTGATCGGCGAAATTCGGTGCCGGCTTCCGGAAGCCGGTCTCGGATGGCACTCTGGGACGAATGACCCGGCCGTGCCGTCACCTGGAACCGGTCCCGTGAGCGCCGGACCTGCGAACGCACTCGGCGCGGTGGATGCGGGCTCGCCGCAGATCGCCGGCTCCGCGGTCGTCCTGGGCGCGGCGCGCCTGGGTGAGGGATCGCTGCTCGCCGAGGGCGCCGTCATCCGGTCCGGCGACTCGGGCGTCGGAGTCGGCGCCGGATCGGCCGTGCTCGAGAACTCGGTGGTAGTCGGCAACGACGGCATCCCAACCACGATCGGTCGTCGAACCGTGTTCGCGCATCGGTGCCTCGTCATCGGCGCGACGGTCGGTGACATGTGTGAGATCGGGAACGCGTCGACATTGATGCCCGGCGCGCAGGTGGGAGACCGCGTCTTCCTCGGCGAAGGCACGCTGGTCCCCTCCGGGATGACGCTGCCGAGCGAGGTCGTCGCGGTCGGGCGTCCGGCATATCGGAGTTCGATCCGTGGTCGAGCCGGGCGCGATCGTGTGCGACGGCAGTGTCGTGGGCGCGGGGTGCGTCGTGCGCGCGGGTGCGGTTGTCAAGCAACGTTCGCGGTTCGCGGACACACCGAGATCGACGGTTTCCCGGCCGTTGCCATCGGGCGACTGTCCGAGCCGCCCCGAACGCCGTTGTGGGCGCTGCGGCCCGACGACCTTCCTGCTCAGGTGCCGTCACGCCGGTAGCGCGAGCGGCATTGCTACGTTCCTCGGGTCATGTCGCGTCGATCCGAGGACGGTTTGCCGGCGACCCGGGTCGGTGCCGAGCTCGAGCTCGTGTCGACGGCGATGGTCGCCGGGGGCAGCGCGATCGCGCGCGAGCCCGAGGGTCGGGTCGTGTTCGTCGACGGTGCGCTGCCGGACGAGCGGGTTCGCGTTGTCGTCGAATCGGAGCATCGCGGCTACCTCACCGCCCGCCTGGTCGATGTGCTCGAGCCGTCTGCGCATCGAGTCGCGCCGCCGTGCCCGGAGCTCGCTCGAGGATGTGGCGCGTGTCAATGGCAACACGTGGATGCTGCCGCACAACGGTCGTTGAAGCTCGACATCGTGTTGGATGCGCTGAAGCGCATCGGTGGCCTCGCCGTCGTGCCGGCGCAGCCCACGGTCGAGTTGCCGCCGTGGGCGTTTCGCACGACCGTGCGGCTCGGGGTCACGGATGGTCGCGCCGGTTTCCGCGCGGCTCGCTCCCATGCCTCGGTCGCGATCGACGATTGCCTCGTCGCGCATCCGCTGCTCGTTCCCCTGATCACCGAGGCGCGCTACCCGAGGGCCGACGAGGTGCTGCTGCGGTGCGGAAGCCGAAGCGGTGAGCGGCTCGCGGCTCCGACGCCGAGCCGCACGGGGACCGTGGTGCCCGGCGACGTGCGCAGCGATTTCATCCACGAGGATGCCGCGGGGCAGCGCTGGCGCATCTCGGCGGCGTCGTTCTTCCAGAGTCGGTCCGACGGCGTCGACGAGCTGGCCCGCCTGATCGGCGCCGCCGCCGACGAGCTCGGCGTCGCGACGACGGCGCTCGATCTCTACAGCGGGGTCGGCGTCTTCGCCGGAGTGCTGGCTGCCCGCGGATGGTCGGTAACCGCGGTGGAGTCGTCGACGAGTGCGGTCGCCGACGCGCGCGCGAATCTCCGCGCGCTCGGCGTGACCGTCGTCGCCGCCGATGCGACCAAGTGGACGCCCGTCCCGGCAGACCTCGTCGTGGCCGACCCGAACCGCAAAGGGTTGGGCCGGCGGGGCGTGGCCGTGGTCAACGGGAGCGCCGCGCGCCGCGTCGTGCTCGTGAGCTGCGACGCCGCCAGCCTCGGACGCGACGCCGCACTGCTGCGCGACGCGGGGTTCGAGCTCACCGCCCTCACGCCGGTCGACTTGTTTCCCCACACGTTTCACGTCGAGGTCGTGAGCGTCTTCGATCGTTGAGGGTCAGCGCCCGACCAGCGCCGGGGCGAGCTCGCGCCAATCCGCGCGGGGGACCTCGTCGTCGGGACGGATCACCTGGATGCACACGTGGTCGGCACCCGCGTCGCGCATCGCGGAGACGCGCGACGCGATCGTGTCGAGGCTTCCCCACGCCACGATCGCATCGACGAGACGGTCGCTTCCTCGTTCGGCGAAGTCGTCGTCGGAGAAACCGAAGTCCCGCAGGTTGTTCGTGTAGTTCGGCAACGTCGTGTAGACCGCGGTGTGCTTGCGCGCCGTCTCGCGCGCCGTCGACGGATCGGCGTCGATCACCACGGCCAGCTCGACCGCGATCATCGCGTTCGGCCCGAGTGCCTCGTGGGCCCGGGCGACGTGTTCGGACGGTACGAAGTACGGATGCGCGCCCGCGGCGCGATCGCGGGCGAGACTGAGCATCTTCGGTTTGAGCGCAGCCAACACGCGCGCGTCGACCGGGTACGGAGTCGCGGCGCCGTCGAGCGCGTCGAGGAACTCGACCATCTTCGAGAACGGCTTGTTGTACCGACCGGGGTTCCCATGGTCGATCAGCGGCGCGTGACTCACTCCCAGACCCAGCAGGAAGCGGTGCTGCCAGGCGTCACTCCAGGACGCGCGCCGCTCCGCAACCGTGGCCGCGTCGTGCATCCAAACGTTGAGGATGCCGGTCGCAACCGTGATGCGCGGCGCCGCGCGCAACAGGACTTCGGCCGACCCGAGCACTTCGCCCCCGACATCGGGTATCCAGATCGCGTCGTAACCGAGCTCTTCGAGCTCGGCGGCCGCCTCGGCGATCTCGCCTTCGTCGCCGTAACGCATCTGGGCCGACCAGACCCCGGTACCCGTCAGTCGCATGTGTCGCATCAACGTATGCCGGGGATCCGATCTTCCCCGAGGAACGAGCTCAGCCGTCGAGCACGCTGAGGTCGAGCCCGGCAAGGCGTTCGGGGTCGGCGAGCGCATCGATCGCAACGACCTTCCCGCCCACGCACCGCGACGAGTGCCTCGAAGTCGCCGTCTCGCGCGGCGGCGAAGAACGTATCTACTACCCGGCGCTGGCCGGCCACGTCGGTGTCGGTGACCGCAGCCGCTTCTTGCACGCGCCGGCGCGCGCGGCTGGCGAGCTGGCGGGTTGCGGCGGGCGAGCGGTCGACCATCGGCGCGATCTCCTCGAACGGCACGCCGAACATGTCGTGCAGCACGAATGCGAGCCGTTCGGCGGGGCGAGCATCTCGAGCACCACGAGCAGCGCGAGACCAACCGAGTCGGCCAGCACCGCTTCGTGCTCGGGATCTATGCCGGGGTTGCGGCTCAAGATCCGGTCGGGAACGTGCGTGCCCAGCGACTCCTCACGGCGCGACTTGCGGGACCGCAACATGTCGAGGCAGACGCGGGCGACCACAATCGTGAGCCAGCCGCCCACGTTTGCGATCTCGCTCGGGTCGGAGCGGCTCAGCCGGATCCACCCTTCCTGCACGGCGTCGTCGGCTTCGGTGGTCGATCCGAGCATTCGGTACGCCAACGCGCGCAGGTGCGCCCGGTTCTCCTCGAAATGCTGCGCCAACAAATCGCGTCGGTCCATCGGTCACATTCCTTCGGGTCGTTTCGTCATGGGGGTGACGAAGCGAATCCAGCCGATGTGACAAGGAGACCTCATGCAAGCACGAATGACCCACCCGGCGATGGTTGTTCCCGGTGCCATGGACGCCCTGCAGGCCGTCGGGCAATCGGTGGGGAAGGGTGGCCTGCCCCCGCGGATGATCGAGCTCGTGAACCTGCGCGTCAGCCAGATCAACGGTTGTGCCACGTGCCTCGACGGCCACGCGCGCCGCGCAAAGCAGCTCGGCGAAACCGACGAGCGCCTGTTCGTCGTGGCCGCCTGGCGCGAGGCGCCCTACTTCACGGACCAGGGGCGCGCTGCATTCGCGCTGGCCGAGGCGATGACCCGGCTCAGCGACGGGCCCCAGCCGGTGCCCGACGACATCTGGGCCGAGGTCGTCGCCAACTTCGACGAGACGGAGCGCGCCGCTCTCGTGCTCGCGATCGCCAACATCAACCTCTGGAATCGTCTCAACATCGCCACCCGCCAGCTCGCGGGCGCGTGGACTCCGTAGTCGAGGTCAGGTGACGGTGTAGCCCCGGTCGAGAAAGGCGGCGCGGAGCAACGACTCGCGGCCGGGATGGAAGAGGATGCCGTCCATCAACGGATAGCCGATGCCCAGCTTTCCGCGGCGGGCGTCGTACACCATTGCGCCGACGACATCGATGCGAACCGTGGCGACGCTCCTGGCGAAGAACAGGCGGCGACCGAAGGGGAACACGAGTCGAAGGCCGTCGTCCTCGATCTCGAACCGCCACGGCAGCCATCGGCTGTGAACGAAGGCGACGAGGAGAAACGTCGTCGCGAACTGGATCCAGTGACTCCAGTGGAGGACGAACATGAACGCGGCCATGAAGAGAAAGAACTTCGGACCCCATCGCAGGTAGCCACACGTGCCTTCGTACCAGCGCCGATCATCCGTTTGTCGGTCAGGCATACCGCGGAATCGTAAGCCCGCCACCGCGCGACCGGGAACGGCGCGCGACCATGGGCAGTGGCGACGATCGGACCCGCGCTCGACGGCGTGCCATCGCTGTTCTCGGTCGGCTTCGATCTGGCCGCGGTCGGCTACTCCGCGCACGAGCACCTCGCCAGCGGCACGGCCTCGGCATTCACCGATGTCGGCCCGCGTAATCCGGACGGCCGGTGGGAGGTGGCGCCGGCGGGAACCGCGCCGTTCACGACGCGCCTCGTCATCTACCGGCCGACCGACCCGGCAAGCTCGAACGGCTCTGTGATCGTCGAGTGGCTGAACGTGACCGGAGGGCTCGACGTCCCCGCGGTCTGGATGCCGACGCATCGCCACCTGGTACGAGACGGGTATACGTGGGTCGGGGTGAGCACCCAAGTGGCCGGCATCGAAGGCGGCGGCTTGATGCCGGGTCTCGGGCTCCGCAACACGGCGCCCGAGCGCTACGCGTCGCTGCAACATCCCGGCGATGCGTACGCGTTCGACATGTTCACTCAGATCGGGCGCCTGGTGCGCTCGGAGCTCGCAACGACGTATGGGCTGGGGGTCGAGCGCGTCATCGCGACCGGCGCGTCGCAGTCGGCGATCTACCTCACGACCTACGTGAACGCGATCGACCCACGCACCGAGGTGTTCGACGCGTTCTTGTTGCAGGGTCGCGCCGGGGCGGGCTCTTCGATCGAAGGCTGGGAGTTCGGCAACGAGGAGGAACGGCGCGCTCGACTCGCGGGGCGCGATCAGATCCGGGACGACGATCGGGTCCCGGTCATGGTCGTGCAGAGTGAAACCGACGTGCTGGGCCGGCTCGCGTACCTACCCGCGCGTCAGGCCGATGGTGAACGCTTCCGCCTCTGGGAGGTCGCGGGCGCCGCCCATTGCGATACCTACTTCCTGTGCGCCTCGCCGCACGACTCCGGCGCATTGGCCGTCGAGGAGCTCGCCGCCCTCATCGCTCGGGCCGACACGTCGGGCATTCCCGCCGCGGTCCCGATCAACTCGGGGCCGCAGATGCACTACGTCTTGCAGCGCGCGATCGATGCCCTCGACCGATGGGTGCGAGACGGGACCGCACCACCATCGGCGAACCGGCTCGAGATCGATGGCAACGGCACGCTGCGCCTCGACGACGCGGGTATCGGTCGCGGGGGAGTGCGCTCACCGTGGGTCGACGCGCCGACCGCGGTGCTCTCCGGTCTCGGTCAACCGGGCGACATAACCGAGCTCTTCGGTACGACGCGCCCGCTCGACGAAGCGGCTCGCCGGCGGCGCTACCCGCGCGGTCACGCTGACTACCTCGACGCCTTCGACCAGGCGACGCGCCGCGCCGTCGACGACGGGTTTCTCGTTCCCCGCGACGCTCCCGAGATCGAAGCGCTCGGTCGGCTCTCCTGGCCCGATATCTAGGCCATGAACGGCGGGTCAGGCCCGGGATCGGATCTCGACGTTCCCGCCGCGCACGCGGGTCTCGTAGGAGACGACGCCGGTCGGGGACGGGCCGCCCAGCAGCGAACCGTCGAGCAGGCAGAACCGGCTCCCGTGCCAAGGGCAGATGACGACGTCGCCGTCGACCGTGCCTTCGTCGAGCGGCGCGCCGCGATGCGGGCACGTTGCCGCGATCGCGTTGACCGCATCGTCGTGACGGTGCAACAGCACCGCGGTGCCGTTCACCTCGACCCGCGTCGGTTGTTCCGAGAGGTGGTCGAGCTTTGCGACGGCAGTCCAAGCGCCGATCGCCTCTTCGAAAGCCGTGTGATCGACGCCGACGCCGAGAGCCGCGACGAGATGGCCACCGAGAAAGCCGCCGACGGTCGCGAAGGTTGCGCCCGCCCACGAGAGCGCGACGCCCTGCCGATCACGGCCGCGGCGACGGGCGATCCACGAGCCCGCGTAGAGCACGAGCGCGGAGGAGTTCACGATCGCATGCACGACGCCGACGCGTCGCGATGCGCCTTCGGTGTCCGACCAGTCGGCTGCGCCCGTCAACGCGGCCGGGAGCGCGCACAGAACGCCCGCGCCGACGAGCCTGCGGGCCGCGTCGCGGTCGCGCTCTCCGCCGACGATGTCGAGGACCCACGCCGACGTCCAGAAGCCGATCGGAAGATCGGTGAGCATCGGATGCAGCGGGTGATCCAGCCACGTTCCACTCAACGCATCCTTGACCGGCCCCTTGCTCGGGATCGCGCTCGCGACGCGCGCGAGGGAACGCACCGCGCCGTCGAGGTTGCGCGCGTCACCCACCCGATCCATGAGTGCGTGGAGACGGTTGCCCGCATAGAGAACTGGGCGGAGTCGGCGATCGTTCACGGCGCGGAACTACCCCGAACGCGGTCTCGCCATACGCGCGGTCGTGGGCGCGCGCATCGTGAGGCGCCGACGCCTGACCTGGGGGTCGTTTGTGCATTCCCCATGGGGGTAATTAAAGCAGGACATGCTTCACGACCGGTATGTGATCGACCACCAAGAATCAGGAAGCGAATCCGCAGGTCTCGTCGTCGTTTCGAATCGCTTGCCGCTTCGTTTCGAGGCCGATGGGGACGACGCCGGCTGGCGATCGAGTCCGGGCGGACTGGTCTCGGCGCTGACTCCGGTGCTTCGTCGCCGCGGCGGCATATGGGTCGGATGGGCCGGGTACTCCGGTGACGTCTCAGTGCCGGATTCCTACGAGGGCATCGGGTTGCACGCGGTGCCGATCAGTGAGGACGAATACGACGACTTCTACGTCGGCTTCGCCAACCGGACGCTCTGGCCGCTGTACCACGACGCAGTTCGTTCGCCGAGCTTCGAGCGCCGTTGGTGGCAGGCGTACATCTCGGTGAATCACCGGTATGCCGCGGCCGCCGCGGCCGGCGCGCAGCGCGGCGCGACAGTTTGGATTCACGACTACCACCTGCAACTCGTGCCGATGATGCTGCGCGCGCTGCGTCCCGACGTTCGCATCGGATTCTTCCTGCACACGCCGTTTCCGCCGCAAGAGCTCTTCATGCAGATTCCCTGGCGCCGCGAGCTCGTCGAAGGGCTCCTGGGTGCCGACCTCGTCGGTTTCCAGGTGCCGGGCGCGGCCACGAACTTCGCCCGGCTCGCACGCCGGCTCACCGACGCCGAAGGCGACGACGAAAGACTGTGGCACGACGGCCGGGTCGTTCGCGTCGGCGCGTTCCCGATCTCGATCGACACCGGTGAGATCGTCCAACGCGCGACGCGGCCGCAGGTCGTCGAGCGGGCGCGACAAATTCGTGCGGACCTGGGCGATCCCGACTTCGTCATGCTCGGCGTCGATCGTCTCGACTACACGAAGGGTTTGCAGCAACGGGTCAAGGCGGTCGCCGAGTTGTTCGCCGAAGGCACGCTGTCGACCCCGAATCACGTGATGATCCAGGTCGCGGTGCCGAGCCGCGGCGAGGACACGCACTACAAGCAGGAACGCGAAGACCTCGAGCGCCTGATCGGCGAGGTCAACGGCACCTACTCCGATGTGGGCCATGCCGCGATCCACTACCTGCATCAGAGCGTCGATCTCGACGAGCTCATCGCGTTGTATCTCGCGGCCGACGTCATGCTCGTCACGCCGTTGCGCGACGGTATGAACCTCGTGGCCAAGGAGTACGTGGCGGCGAAGGTGGACGAGAGCGGTGCACTGATCCTGAGCGAGTTCGCGGGCGCGGCGCGAGAGCTCGGCGAGGCGATCCTCGTCAATCCTCACGACCTCGACGGCATCAAGGGTGCGATTCGCGTCGTGCTGGATCTCGATCCGATCGAGGCCCGCGTCCGCATGCGGTATCTCCGTGGGGTCGTCGGCCGGCGTGACGTGCACGCCTGGGCCCGGGATTTCCTGGCGACGCTGTCGCGAACCGACGGCGTGAAAGCGCGGGGCTTCGAGAGCGTCGCGTAACGCCTAGGTGGCGTCCCGCCACGAGTGCCGAGGTTGATAGCCGAGCACCTCGCGCGCCTTGCGAATCGAGAGCAACGAGTCGTTCCGGCCCAGCTGACGCGTGGGGACATCGGGGAACACGTCGGCCACGAGCTCGTCGTTCCTGCGGTCCATCACCGTGTCGGCAGCCGCGATGATGAACACGTCGGCGCCGTCGAACGGAACTTCGACACCGAGCCGGCACGCGAGACCAACGTCGCGGGCGTCGACGTATCCCCACGCGTTCCAGCTCCGCAAACGCGGATCCGATTGGAACGAGCGCACCTGCTCGTAGTCCTCGTCGGTGAAGACGTTGGAGAACCGCAGGCCGACGAACGGGACACCCGTCCGAGCGTTGAAGTACCGCGCCATCTCCTCGCCCACAACCTTGGAAAGCGCGTACGCGCTCTTGGGAACGGGCGCGCTGTCCTCGTCGACGGGCAGGTACGCCAGCTCGTGGTCGAACGGCAACCCGAGTGTCGTCTCACTCGATGCCCAGACGACGCGTCCGAGGCCGAGCGTGCACGCCGCGTTGAACACGTTGAACGTCGACATGACATTGATCTCGAACGTGGCTGATTCGGTGTAGAGGCCGGGACGGGCGATCGCCGCGAGGTGGATCACGGCGTCGTAGCCGGCGAGAACCTCGAACACCTGTCCCGACTCGGTGAGGTCGGCGCGCCGGAAGCCACACACCGGTTCGGGATCCGCCACGAGGTCGACGTTCCGTACGCGGTGCCCGTGCTCGAGCAACTCGCGCACGACCGCGCGTCCGGCCTTTCCGCGTCCTCCGGTCACGACCACTCTCATCGCGCGACTTTCTCACGGCTCACGCGGCGAGGGGAGGGAGTGGCGATCGGTGACGCGTCGGCGGCCCGAACGGGATGCGCTCGTTCGGCGGCGAAGGCTGAGCGCAGCGCGGGCCGTCGTTATCTCAGTATTCAACTTGACGCTTTATCAACGCTCTGATTGAATAGCTCCATGGCGACCGCAACCCGATCGGACCCCACGGCCGACCACGACCTCGACGCCATGTTCGCGGCACTCGCCGATCCGACCCGGCGTTCCATCGTCGTCCGGCTCGCCAGGGGCGAAGCGACGGTGAACGAGCTCGCCGAGCCCTTCGCCATGAGCCTGCAGGCGGTGTCCCGGCACATCCACGTGCTCGAGCGCGCGGGCCTGATCTCGCGGGGCCGGCACCGTCAGACCCGGCCCTGCCGGCTCGAGCTCGAGGCGTTCCGGACCGCCACCGACTGGATCGACGACCAGCGCAAGGTCTGGTCCGAACGCCTCGATCGGCTCGACCAACACCTCACCGATCTCCAACGAGACAGGAAGAACCCATGACCAACACCAAAGAGGTCGCCATCACCCAGGTGTTCGACGCGCCGCGGGAGCTCATCTTCAAATGCGTCACCGAGCCCGAGCACCTCACGAAGTTCTGGGGACCGGTCGGCGTGCACACCCCGGTCGAGAACATCACCGTCGATCTCCGGGTGGGCGGTGTGTTCGAGACGGTGATGGTGAACGACGACACGGGGGAGCAGTATTCGAGTCGCGGCGTCTACACCGAGATCGACCCGCCGGAGAAGCTGGCGTGGACCGAGCGCGACGCGGGGATGACGACCACGACCACCCTCACCTATCTCGGCGACGGCCGCACCGAGATGCGAATCCACCAGACCAACGTGCCCGAGCAGTACGCGACGGCGGAATCCCAGGCGGGCTTCAACAGCAGCCTCGACCGGTTCGAAGCGCACCTCGCCGAGATCACCTGAACGGCGCCCGGCGGACGATTCGCGCCGGGCCCGGTGAGTTCACGGGCTCGGTGCGGTCTTGCCTTCTGATCACCGTGTACACGACGAGGAGTAACTGCCGTGGACGTGACGAACTCCCCCCAGCCCACCCTGCTCGCACGCCTGGCTGACTGGTCGTATCGGCGTCGCCGGCGCGTGTTGTTGCTGTGGATCGTGCTGCTGGTCGGAACCGCCGGCGCCGCGGGCGCGTTCGGTGGCGACTACCACTTCACCTTCACGACGCCGGGCTCGGACTCGCAGAAGGCACAGGACCTGCTGACGAGCGGCTTTGCCGCGCGCGCCGGCGACGACGTCGACGTCGTGTTCCAGACGCTCCAGGGCAAGACGGTCGACGACCCGAAGGTGCGGGCGGAGATCACCGCCACGCTCGACCAATTCGCGCAGCAGCCCCACGTGAGCGCCGTGGTCTCGCCGTTCTCGGCCGATGGCGCGCACCAGATCGCGAAGGGCCGCACGATCGCGTACGGCACGGTGCGGCTCGACCAGACCGTTTCCGACTACAAGGTCAGTGACGGAAAGAAGCACCTGGCGCTGGGTCAGCGAGCCGATCGTTCCGACGTACGGGTCGAGGTGGCCGGTTTCGCGATCGAAGGCGCGGAGCAGACGTCGTTCAGCTCCGAGGGCATCGGCCTCCTCGTTGCCGCGCTCATTCTGCTCGTGAGCTTCGGGTCACTCCTGGCAATGGGACTCCCGCTTCTCATCGCGATCGTCGGTCTCGGTATCGGCCTCAGCCTCGTGACGCTGGTAGCGAGCGTGCTCGAGGTGCCCGACTTCGCGCCGCAGGTGGCCGCGATGATCGGCATCGGGGTGGGCATCGACTACGTGCTGTTCATCGTCACCCGCTACCGCGCTGCGCTCCACGACGGACTCGATCCGCGGGCCGCGGTGATCACCGCGGTAACCACGTCGGGACGCGCGGTGATCTTCGCCGGCTGCACCGTGATCATCTCGCTGCTCGGTTTGTTCGTGATGAACCTCGGCTTTCTGCGCGGCCTCGCCGTCGGCGCGGTCTTCGCCGTCCTCGTGGTGATGCTTGCATCGGTCACCTTGCTCCCGGCCATGCTCGGCTTCATCGGATCGACGATCGACCGGTTGCAAGTGCCGTTCGTGAATCGGCACGCGTCCGACACGAAGCGGTCGCTTTCGTACCGGTGGAGCCGCGTCGTACAGCGGCGCCCGTGGCCGGCCGCGATCGTCTGCTTGCTGGCACTGCTGGCGTTGGCAGCTCCCGCCCGGCACATGCATTTCGGCTTCCCCGATGCCGGCAACGACCCGAAGGCGTTCACGACGAGACACGCCTACGACTTGCTGAGCGACGGGTTCGGACCCGGCTTCAACGGTCCGTTGCTGCTCGTCGCGACCGCCGACGGCCGGGATCCGGCGCGCGCGGTGGCGCCCATCGCCGACGCGGTCGCTCGTGACTCCGACGTCGCGTTCGTCGGCCCGCCGGTGTCGAACCCCGACCGCAAGATCGCGCTCGTCGCGGTGTATCCCAGGTCGGCGCCGCAGGCCGAGCGCACCCAGAGCCTGGTGAAGCGCCTGCGTGACGTCGTGGTGCCCGACGCGACGGCCCGTACGGGCGTCACGGTGTCGGTCGGCGGGACGACCGCCATGAGCGTCGACGCGACGCGCTACATCGTCGACCGGCTCGCGGCCTTCATCGGGGTTGTGATCCTGTTGTCGTTCCTGTTGCTCTTGATCGTGTTCCGTTCGCTCCTCGTGCCACTCAAGGCTGCGATCATGAACCTGTTGTCGGTCGGCGCGGCCTACGGAGTCGTGGCGCTGGCAGTGCAGGGTGGTTGGTTCGGCGGTCTCTTCGGTATCCGCGACCCCGTCCCGGTTCCCAGCTTCATCCCGATGATGATGTTCGCGATCCTCTTCGGGCTGTCGATGGACTACGAGGTCTTCCTGCTCTCGCGGATCCGCGAGGAATACGCGCGCACCGGTGACAACGCGAGCGCGGTTGCCGACGGTCTCGCGCACACGGCTCGGGTGATCACTGCGGCCGCGGCGGTCATGATCTCGGTGTTCCTCGCGTTCGTGCTCGCCGACCAGATCTTCCTGAAGATGTTGGGCATTGGGCTGGCGACGGCGATCCTCGTGGACGCCACCCTCGTGCGCATGGTGCTGGTGCCCGCCACGATGGAGCTGCTCGGTGACGCCAACTGGTGGTTGCCCGCCTGGCTCGAGCGTCGCCTGCCTCGGTTCCACCTGGAGGTCGAGTCGACGGTGGGAATCGATGCCGAGCTCGACGAGCTCATCCACACCGACGAGGCCCGCCGCGCTCGCGAACGCCCCTGACCCAGAGTGGCTTAGGTCGCGCGCTCGGGGGGTAGAGCCCCTCCAGTGATGCTCAAACCCAGGCATGTCGGCCGCTACAAGGACCTCGCGCTGCTCCTTGTGAAGCACGGCCGCGCGGGCGTCGCCCACGCCGCGGACCCAACCGGGGTCGACGACGATCCGGATGCGAAGCGAGACGCCGAGCGCCTCGCCGACGAGCTGGAGAACATGGGTCCGACGTTCGTCAAGCTCGGCCAGCTCCTGTCGACGCGCGCCGATCTCCTGCCTCCGCCGTACCTGAAGGCCCTCGCGCGACTACAAGACAAGGTGAAACCGTTCGCCTACGAAGAGGTCGAAGCCATCGTCAGCTCCGAGCTCGGCGTGCGCGCGTCGAAGGCGTTCGCAAGCTTCGACGCCACGCCGCTGGCTTCGGCGTCACTCGGCCAGGTTCACCGGGCCGAGTTGCGCGACGGCCGTCCGGTGGTCGTCAAGGTCCAGCGCCCGAACATCCGAGCGCAGATCGTCGAAGACATGGACGTCATCCAGAGCATCGCCGAGTTTGCCGACGCGCACACCGAAATAGGCAGACGTTTCGGCTTCGTCGACATGGTTGTCGAGTTCCGGCGGTCGCTCATGGCGGAGCTCGACTACCGCGAGGAAGCTTCGAATCTGGAAACGCTCCGCAACAACCTGTCCGACCACCATCAGATCGTCGTTCCGAAGCCGATAGGCGACTACACGACCAGTGTCGTGCTCACGATGGAGTACGTGCCCGGACGGACCATCGGGAGCTTCGGACGCCTGGCCGCGATGGAGCTCGACTGCGCCGGATTGGCCGACGAGCTGTTCTCCGCGTACCTCGACCAGATACTCGTCGACGGCTTCTTTCACGCCGATCCTCATCCCGGCAATGTGATGGTGACCGACGACGGCAAGCTTGCACTGCTCGATCTCGGGATGGTCGCCCGCGTCGCCACGGAGATGCAGGACAGCCTGATCAAATTGCTGCTCGCGATCAGCCAGGGCCACGGTCAGGAAGCGGCCCGAATCACCATCGGTCTCGGCGAGAAGCTCGACGACTACGACGGAGACCGCTTCGGGCGGGAAGCCGCGGCGCTGATCGGGCGCACCCACGGTTCGACGGTGGCCGATATGCAGGCCGGCGCACTGATCGGCGAGCTCTGCCGTGTCGCGGGCAACGCCGGGCTGCGGTTGCCTCCCGAGCTCACCATGCTCGGCAAGGCATTGCTCAACCTGGATGAGGTCGCGCGGGTCCTCGATCCGCACTTCGACCCCAACGCCGCGATCGAACGCCAGAGCTCGAACCTGATGCGCCGCAAGCTCACCCAGGCGGCGGCGCCGGGAAACGTCATGGCCGCCGCCATGGAAGCCAAGGAATTTGCCGAGCACTTTCCGGCGCGCGTGAACAAGGTGATGGACGCCCTGGCCGAGGGCGAGTTGAAGCTCAAGCTGCAGGGAGTCGACGAGCAGGCCCTCATGCGCGGAGTCCAGAAGTTGGCGAATCGGGTCACCACGGGGATGGTGATCGCCTCGCTCGTGATCGGCGCCGCGCTCATCATGCGCATCCCGACCCGCACCCGGCTCTTCGGCTATCCGGCCATTGCGATCGTGCTGTTCCTGCTGGCGGCCGCGTCCGCGGCGTGGCTGGTGATCAGCATCCAGTTGAGCGATCTGCCTCAACGCCGCCATCGCCGCCGATGACGCCGCGCCGCGTCGGCGGCGCGGCACTTGACATCGGGTTGTCGATGTCGAGATACTTAGCGATATGGCTAATGAAACAGTGATCTGCACGTATCGCGTGCGTCCCGGCTCCGAGGATGCGTTCGAGGATCTCCTTCGCCGGCACTGGACGACGCTGCACGGCTTGGGCTTCGTCACGGACGAGCGGTCGCTCGTGTTCTGCCGGAACGAGGAGCCGACGTACGTCGAGGTCTTCACGTGGGTCGAGGGCGGGTTCGGCCGGGCCCACGAGCATCCGGACGTGCTCGCGATCTGGGAGCCGATGGAACCGTTGCTCGAAGACCGTGACGGCCAGCCGAAGTGGGATTTCCCGCACTATCGCCGCGTCGAACTCAGCGCGTGAGCGCGAGGCCTCGGGGGCTCGCCGATCTCGAGGATCTCGACTCGGTGTTCAACGCCCTCGCGCACCAGGCGCGGCGGACGATCCTGTCCGTTCTCCTCGCGCGCGGGGGAGAGATGACATCCGGAGCGATCGCCTCGCGATTCGAGTGCTCGTGGCCCACCACCACCCGCCACTTGCGAGTCCTCGAGGACTCCGGGCTGCTGCGGGCCGAGACGCGCGGCCGGGAGCGGGTGTATCGGCTCGACGTCGACCGCCTCGGTCGGGTCGCCGGAAGATGGATAGACCGCTTCGAGCCTTCGTGAACCGCGATGCGGCAGACTGGTCGTGAACCGGGGGTCGAGATGGTTTCGTTGGACTATCGCACGCGCACCGAAGCTGACATCAGGGACATCGATGCTCGGGCGTTCTTCGACACCGAACTACCGGCGCTGATCGCCGATCGATCCGATCTCGCCGTCGAGGGCGCACGCGAGCTGCGCGTCGAGCCGTTCACGATCGCCACCCCGTCGGGAAGCTGGACGTTCGCGCTCGACGAGTCGACGTTGTCGGTGCGCGCCGGTGCCGACGGCGCCGCGCGGGTGGAGGTCTCCGACGCCGACGTCGCCGATGTCGTCAACGACCTCAAGACGCCGATGACGTTCCTGACCGCCGGTACGTTGCGCATGCCGCGCGGCAACCTCGGCGACTTCCTCGACTGGTGGGTCGTGCTCCGCTCGCTCATCGATATGCGTCCGGTGCACACGCGCGGCGCGGTCGCGTTCGAGCACCGCGACGGTTCTCCACTCGATCTGCAGCGGGTGTTCACCCCCGATGACGATGACGACGAGATCGCGGGTTTCCTCGGCGCGGCGGGCTTCTTGCACCTGCGCGGCTGGTTCGAACCGGGGATCATGGCCGAGATCTCCGCCGACATGGACCGCGCGCTCCCCACGTATGCGCGCGACGACGGCCGTTCGTGGTGGGCGAAGACTGCAAACGGCGACGATCGGTGCGTGCGGATGGAGTACTTCCACGAGCACTCCACACGCGTGCGCGACCTTCTCGCCGGTGATCGGTTCCTGCGCATCGGCCGGCTCGTCGAAGGCGACTACGTCGCGCGCACGACCGGCAATCGCATCGAGGCGCTGGTGAAGCCGATCGGCGTGGTCGAAGGAATCTCCGACGTGCCGTGGCACAAGGACTGCTCGCTCGGCATGCACTCCTACCGGTGCTGCGGCCTCACGTGCGGCATCTCGGTGACCGGGGCCGACGCCCGGTCGGGACAGTTGCGTGTCGTCGCCGGTTCACACCGCGCGCTCGTGCAGCCCGCGTTCGTGCGCAGCAGCTCCGACCTGCCGATCGTCGACCTGCCGACTGAGACCGGCGACATCACCGTTCACTGCAGCTGCACGCTCCACATGTCGCAACCTCCCGTCGAGCGCGAGCGCCGCGTGATGTATACCGGCTTCGGGCTCCCGCCCAAGGAGCAGGCGGGCGAAGTCCAGCAGCGGGCGATGGCCGCGATCGGCGCAGTGCGCGAAAGCGCGTACAAGACGGTCTCCCAGGCCCCCGGTCACACCGGTTGAGGGGTCGTAGCGTTTCGTCATGACGACGTCGGTGACCGACCGGTTCCACATCCAGGGGTCGAGTCGCCCGCGGCCGGACGCGGCGCGCGTCATCTACGCCGACGGCGCCCGGGCCGGCGCGTTGCGCGCCGGCGCCGATATCGAGCTGAGCCACTGGGTCCCGAACCAGACCGCGGCTGAGCTCAAGGCCGATACGTCCACGGAGATCTGCCTGCGATACGCCTCGAGCGCCGCGCGGCGCGACGCCGATCTCGTGGTGAACGATCACGCCGACGTCGACGGGATCCTCGCGTTGTACGCGCTGCTCGAGAGCGAGACCGCGCTCGCGAACTACGACACCCTCGTCGGTGCCGCGGCGATGGGCGACTTCATGGCGTGGGCCGACCGGCCCGCGTTCCGGCTCGCGCAGGAAGTGTCATTGCTGTTGTCCGATCCGGATGCGCGGCCTGCCGACGTGGGCGACGTATATGCGGAGGCGATGCAGATCGTCACCGGCGTGCTCGACGGCTCGCTCTCGGAAGCGCCGGCGATCACCGCGGGTTGGGAGATCATCGAGCGCGGGTGCGAGCGGATCGCGCGCGGCGACGTGCGGGTCGAGTCGATCACCGATCGGCTGGTCGCGTTCGTGTATCCGGACCGGGAGGCCGATCTCGACGTAGCCCTCAAGATCCCGATCCTCAACGCGGTCGTCGACACCTCGGTCTGGCTCTGGCCGCAGGTGCGCAACCGCGAGCACGGCCAGCGTGTCCAGATCGTGTCGGTGCCCGGGACCGACGGATGGTTCCACGACGTATGGGTGCCGTCGTACTCGTGGGCCGAGACGCCCGACCGTTGGAGTCCGCCGGGCCTGGTGTCGACGGGTGACTCCAACCAATGGATCGTGGATCACGAGCCGTTGCGCCGCGCCACGGCCGAGCTCGATCGCATCGAGACGGCACCCGGCCGGTGGATCGGCGCCGACCGCCTCACGCCGTGGACGACGATGTCGGGTCGCGCGTTCCCGGTCGTGCTCAGCTTCCTCGCCCGCGACGGCGACCGGCCCGCTCCGAGCTGCGTGGCACCCGAGCGCATCGCGGAGGTGCTCGCGCCCGTGTGGTGACGGACGCGACGCCTCAGACGCCGACCGGCGAAACGATGTACGGAAGCCCCAGAATCTCGCCGACCCGCGTCGCCAACTCGCCCAGTCCGACGACCGAGAACGCCGACCCGCGAGCAATCGCCGCCTCGAAGCCCCGATCGAGGGCGTGGAACCCGGAGGAGTCGATGAAGTCGACCCCTCCGCAATCCACGAAAACGTCGGCATCGACGAGCGAGAACGCGTCGTCGATCTGCGGCACGGTCGCCAGGTCGACCTCCCCCGAGATCACAACCCGTTGCTCATGATCGAAGACCACCATTACCGAGAAGTTCTGCACGCCGCGCTCCTTCGAGAGGAGGGGGTGCCGGGGTCCGGGACAAGCCCTGTGAGGCGCAACCAACGGGAAACGTCGGCTTGACCCTACTCCGAAACGCGTCGGCATGGGCGAGGTAAGTGACGGGCTTGCTTCCAAATCGATTGACCCGCGTCGGGCGAGGGACGAAACTTGGGCGTTCACCGACGAGAAGGAGGTCGTGCACATGAATGTCTCTGTCACGGCTGTCCTCCGTCGCGTCGCGACTGCCTTCTGAGTCCGGGTCGAGGGAGGACGCCATCCGCGTCGCATGCTCCCAACGCTCGAAAGGAAGGCGCTCGTGCGCCCCACGCCGTCGTGGCTCATCACTGACGAGGTCGACTACGTCGAGGTCGATCTCGGGAACCTGAAATCAGGCAAGGAAGCCGAAGTCTTCGTCGTCGAACGCTCGTATCTCGACCGATCGTGCCTGCTCGCGCACAAGCGGTACCGGCCGCGCACGGTTACGCACAAGGGTGAGCTCGAAGCGCTGGGATTCCAGCGCGGGAACAGCTTCATGAACGACCTCGCGTACCGCGACGGTCGGAAGTTCGCCAAGTCCCGCGACCAACGCGCGGCCGAGCGGATGACGAACTACGGCAAGAAGCTGCTTACCGGCCGCTGGACCGGCCACGAGCTCGACATGATGCAACAGGCGTGGAAGGCGGGCGTGAACGTGCCGTACCCGGTCGGTCCTCGGGGTGACGGTCTCCTCATGCAGTTCGTGGGCGACACGGAGCGCGCCGCGCCGCGCCTGAGCGAAGCCCGGTTGGGTGCGGCCGAGATCCGCTCGGCCTTCACGCAGCTGATCGACAGCCTGCGCCTGTTGGTCGAGGCGGGCTTCGTGCACGCCGACCTCTCGGCGTACAACCTGTTGTGGTGGCACGACGAGCTGTGGCTTATCGACTTCCCGCAGACCGTCGACGTGACGACCAATCCACATGCACTCGACTACCTGCACCGGGACCTCACCAACGTGTGCGGCTGGTTCGCGCGGCAGGGCGAGACCATCGACGTCGACGAGCTGTACGCGGAGCTGATCGCGATCTGCATGGGTCACGGGTAGGTGACCCAGCCCGGCCGGTACATTGCGCGCCCATGACCGGAGACGACGAGTGGTGGTGGTGCCTCGATCACAAAGCGGCGGAACGCGCCGACGGTTGCCCGCCCGATCGGCGCCTCGGCCCGTACCCGTCGCGGGAAGCGGCCGAACACTGGAAAGAGCGGGTCGACGCGCGCAACGAGGCCTGGGACGCCGAGGACGCAGAGTGGGACGGAGAGAGCTGAACGCTCGCGATGTACCCGGGTAGCGTCGGTCGATCCACCCCAGGGGGTACCTCATGCAGCCCACCAGTAGTGCCTATCCCGCCGCGCTCACCTTCGATCCGCCCGAGAGGATCGCGAACTGGCGACCGCTCGTGCGCGTCCAGGCGTACTTCTTGCTGCTCACCGACGAGTAGCCGCCGTCCACGCTCGATTGACTCGCGACTCGACCTCGATGGCGGCGGAAAGCAAGCAGCGCGTTCGGCGGACCGAGGAAATCGCGGTGCTCGGCGCGTCGGCGCTGCTGGCCGGGAGCTGGGTCGTCGTGACCGTGAACCACGGCGTGCCGGGCTGGGAAGAGGATCTTTTCGAGCGCGTGAACGAGGCACCCGACTCGCTCTGGCCGTCGGTGTGGGTTCCGATGCAACTCGGGAGCATGGCGGGCTCGCTCGTGGTCGTCGTCGTCACGTTCGTATCCACTCGACAAAAGCGGTTGACGCTCGCGGCGTTGACCGCGAGCCAGACCGCGTTCTGGTCGGCGAAGGTGATCAAGGGGGTCGTCTCGCGCGGCCGTCCGGCCGCATTGCTCGCCAACGTCAAGTTGCGCGACTCGGGGACCGGTGTCGGTTACGTCTTCGGGCACGCCGCGGTCGCGTTCGCATTGGCGACTGTCCTCGCTCCGTCGATGCCGCGAGCGTGGCGACCGGTCGCCTTCGGGCTCGCGTCGGTGGTCGCGGTGGCGCGGCTCTATTCGGGCGCACCTGCCGCTCGACGTCGTGGGCGGCGCCGGTCTCGGCATCTTGTCGGGCACGCTGTGACGCTGGGCGTTCGGTCTCGGTGGCGAAGGCCCGCCGGTGCGCGTTCGGTCGTGAGGTCGGATCAGACCGTGGCGTTCCAAGCGCTCGCGCTCGCGATCGGCGGCGCCGTGAACCTCGCGTTCGGCGTGCCGAAGGTGCGCGCCGAATGACGAATGGCGCGATACCCGTTGGTCGGCTGCTCGAGCGGATCGGCGGCGGTCTCTTCCAGCAGGCCTACGTGGTTGCCGACCTCGCCGCCGCGCACGACGCGATGCGCTCGACGCTCGGGTGCGGCGAGTTCGTGAACCTTCCGGCCGACGATCTCGAGTACGACCTCCGCGGTGCCCGGGTGTCGTGCGCGCTCGAATTGGGGTTCGCGCGGAGCGGCAACATGCAGGTCGAGCTGCTCCGACCGGTCCGCGGACAGGGCCTGCACGTCGAGTTCCTCGCGACGAACGGTCCCGGTCTGCATCATCTCGGGTTCATCGTCGATGATCTCGACGCCGTGGTAGCGCTCGGCGCCGAGTCAGGATTCCCGAACGTGATGGGCAGCCAGTTCGGCAGCTTGCGCTTCTGCTACCTCGATACGTGGGACGCGCTCGGTCTCTACGTCGAGCTCGTGTACGACCCCGACGCCATGATGATGGCGATCATGCCCTGGCGCTGAGCCCCCAGGCCTGCGGGATCATCGGGTCGGGATCATCAGCCGGCGACCGAGAAGCCGCCGTCGACCGCGAGCGTCTGGCCCGTTACGTAGGCCGCGGCCGAGCTGGCCAGGAACAGCACCGCCGGCGCGATCTCATGGGCATCGGCGAAGCGGCCCATCGGCGTGCGCGCAAGCAGGGGCGCGGTCAGCTGGTCGAAGGGCATCATCGGCTTGGTCATGTTCGTGTCGACGACGCCGGGCGCGACGGCGTTCACGCGGATGCCGTGCTTGGCCCAGGCCACCGCAAGTGTCTTCGTCAGTTGCACGATGCCGGCCTTGGCGGCGCCGTAGCCCGGGACCATCTCGATGCCGAAGAACGACGACATCGAACCCAAGTTCACGACGCTCGCGCCGCCGACGAGATCGCTCGCCGCGAGGACCTCGCGCGTCGCACTCGCCATCCGGAAGGCACCGAAGAGGTTGACGGCGACCGTCTCCTCGAACACGTCGGGCTCGTACTCGCTCCGGCCACCGGGCAGGTTCTGGCCCGCATTGTTGACGAGCACGTCGAGCCGGTCGCAACGCGCGGCGACGGCCTCGATGGCGGCGGGCTCGGTCATCTGGCATTGCCGGTAGGTGAACGGCGCGAGGTCGGTGTCGTAGGCCGCGGGCGATGCCTTGGTCCCCGTGATCGTCACGTGCGCATCCGCCGACGCAAATGCGTGCGCGATGGCGTGACCGATACCCGACGTTCCGCCCGTCACGAGCACGTGCGCTCCGGCGAAATCGAAGGCAGTGGTGTTGTTGTTCACGACCACACCTTCTCCCAACGTTTCGTGCCGGCCGAGCGGTACATCGCGAGCGCGAGCCGGAGCTCGCCCAGCGCGTACTCGGCGCTCGCGGCCGGTTCGGTTCCGGTCTGGACGGCGCGGGCGAAATCGTGGAGCTCGGCCTCGTACGAAAGCAGGTACCCGCCGCGCTCGCCGACTTTCGTTCCCTTCCAGTCGGAGCCGTCGTGCAGCTTCACCCAACCCGAGCCTTCGATGGTGCACTCACCCGTGGTGCCGGTCACGGTGAAGAGGGGCTGGTTCGCGACGGCGCCGGTCGTGAGCATCGCGTCGAACGCGGCGACGATGCCGGAGTCGAACCGCAGTAACGCGCGGCAGAGTGACTCACCCTCCATGTCGGGATGTGGACGGCCGAGCGCGGCGACCACCTCGTCGGCCTCGCCGAGCCAGACCCGCAGCGGTCTGAGCCAGTGCGAACCGGTGTCGATCACGACGCCACCACCGGCCGCCGCCACGCGGTTGCGCCAGGGCTGATCGCCGCCGTAGAACTCGCCGAGCGCGGGAAAGAACGTCGCGGCGCGCGCGGTGATGACGTCGCCGATCGCTCCGTCACGGACCAGGTCGCGCACGGTCAGCACTTCCGGCCAGTACTGCGCGTTCTCGGCAACCATGAACACGGTGCCCGCCGAGCGCGCGGCGGCGAGCATTCGGTCGCACGCGCCAATGGTGGGCGCGAGCGGCTTCTCGAGGAGTACGTGCAGGCCCGCGCCGAGCGCTTCGGTCGCGAGCGGCTCGTGCAGATGGTGGGGAACCGCGATGAGCGCGGCGTCGAGCGACGGGTACGCGCGGGCTCCCGTTCGGCCGGCCAGGCGCTGCGCGATCGCTTCGACGGGATCGACGGCGGCCGTAACGGTGATGGGCACGGCGGCGCGCTCGATCGCGTCGAGATGCCAGTGCGCGATCGCGCCGCAGCCGACGATGGCCATGCGGAGCGGCTGGATGCTCATGCGGCTTCACCCTCCGGCCCTCGCTCACAAAGGATCGTCGGAGGACGGCCCGGGCCTCCGGTCTGCGCCTGGATGCTCACGCCGGCTCTAAGACCACGGGGAACCGCTCGAAGTAGTAGCCGAACCGGGCGCGCACCTCGTCCGGGTCGACGCCGAAGTCGGCGCGGAGGTCGTACGCGATCCGACCGTGCTTGCCGCGGGGGTTCTCGGCCATGAACGCGTCGAGATCGGCGCGGGCGTCGTCCGTCATCTCGCGGCCGTTGCGTTCGTAGATCCGTTCGACCATCGCCACATCGTCGGCCATGAACTCGTGGAACAGCACGTCGACGCTGCGATCGGGGGGCAGGAGATCACGGTCGCGCACGCACGCACGGAGCAACCGGTCGATGCGATCGATCCAGTATTTTGCGAGCGACTCCGGTTCGATCGACGCCCGGCGCACGCGGTCACCGTACGCGAGCATCGTGATCGCCGACTGGATTACCGAGACCGGATCTCGATGCGTGATCGCGAACGTGGCGTCCGGGAACGTCGCGAGGAGCGCGGGGATTTGTTCGAGGTGTTGCGGCGACTTCAGCACCCACTGGTTCGGGCCCCGCAGG
This sequence comes from Acidimicrobiia bacterium, assembly GCA_038320885.1. Classification (GTDB taxonomy): domain Bacteria; phylum Actinomycetota; class Acidimicrobiia; order IMCC26256; family PALSA-610; genus JBBQER01. Next base: position 69,857 of record JBBQER010000002.1, on the reverse strand, counting down.
AACGTCAGCACCTGGAGCACCTTCTTCAGGTACGCGTAGTGCGCATGCTGGTCGAGCGTGAAGTAGAAGTCGCGCCAGTTGGGAACGCGTGCGTAGAACTCGAGTGTGTAGGCGGAGAAGTCGATGTCGAGGAGCTCGATCTCCTCTTCGATTGCCATCGGGTGCTGGTGGTGCATCGCGGGCAGCAACGGCACCATCTGCAGCTGCATCTCGTAGTCGCCCTGACAACGCGAGAAGCGGGGATCGACGCCGTTGCGTGCGGTCCCGTCGCCGGGCATCGGGCACGGCTCGAGGCTCTCCCAGAAGGGAAGGGAGCGGAGGCGGCGGTCGGCCGCGATGAGATTGACGAGATGCGTCGTGCCCGATCGGGGAAGCCCGATCACGATGATGGGGGCGAGGAGCGCGATGTCGAGGATCTCGGGCCGGCGCCGTACGAGGTCCTCGACCAACAGGCGCGCGGTGAGAAGGCGGATCGTGCGCCCCTGGATGATCATCCGCCCGAGCGGGCCGAGGTTCGTATCGGCGTCGACCGCGGCGATGGTCGCGTCGAGTCGGCCCCGGAAGTCGGGCGCACCGAAGTCTTCGCAATCGGCGCGGCGGCGCGCTGCGGCCATCATCAGGTCGGCGTCGAGAGGAATGTCGAGCGTCGCCACGTAGTCGAGTGCCATGCGCTGATCCGCGTTGAGCTGCGGATCGCGTAGGTCTCCGATGCGAATCGCCTCGCTCATTTCGGTCCGAGCCGTTCGAGGCGGTTCGTCGCGCCGCGTACTTCGCCTTCGAGCCACTTCGTGAGCCAGAAGTTGGCGCGGCCGTGCTCGACCAGCAGCTGCTCGTGCGCGCGTCGGTAGGCGTCGAGCGAGTCCCGATGCGCGTTGTCGACCGAGAGCGCAAGCTCGCACAGGCGAACTGCAGTCAGTGGATCCGTGGTGAGCAGATCGGCCGCGCGGCGCGCAACGGCGTCGGTTCCTCCGGCCAGCGCAACGATCTCGGTCGCGCCCTGCTCGGGCGACGGTAGTGGGTCAGTTTGAACTGACCCACTACCCGGGCGACGCGCCGTAGAGCTCGAGCGTAGAGTGCTGGTGGATCCAGCCCGCGTAGGTCTCCCAGATCGCGCGCACACTCCAGTCGACGCGGCCGTAGGCCTCGCCGAGCTCGAGGTTTTCCGGAAGACGGATCTCCCGCATCGCGGTCCACACATCGCGGCCGTCGTTCATCGCGACGACCGTGGCATCGTGCACGTACTGCACGGCGTCGCGGATCCGTTCGCACTCCGCCCGGATGGTCGGCGCACCGAGTACCGGTCCGTGATGGCCGAGGAGCAGCAGCTCGGGTTCCAGGTCGATCACGCGTTGCACCGAGTCGACGAACGCAAGCGCGTTGCGGAGGCGGTCGCCGCGCACGGTTACGAGGTTGGGGAAGTGGCCGAAGAGTGCCGAGAACATGTTCCCGACCAGCGCGACACCGTCGTCCGGCAGCCATACCACGAGCGAGTCGATCGTTTCGCCCCCCGGGACGCTGACGAGCTCGATGCGCCGTCCGCCGCACGTGAGCTCGCACCGGGCATCGAAGGTGATGTCGGCGTGCGCGGGTTTGGCGAGTGGCGGGATGGTTGCATCGTCGCCGCGCGCGTAGCCGGTTTGGCCCATCACGTCGGCGAAGAAGGGAAGCGAGCGCCGGATGCGCAGCCCGTGGATGCGCACGTCGTCGGCCTGGGCGACGAGCTGCGTTTCTTCTTCGCGGAACGTGTCGACGCCGCCGATGTGATCGGTGTGGCTCTGCGTCAGGAAGATGTAGCGCGTCGGCGCGGTGGTGATCGCGTCGTAGTTGCCCTTGTGCGTGCGCGCCTCGAACCACATGCCGGTGTTGACGACGATGCGTCCGTCGTCGGTGGTGATCAGATACGACGAAGACATCCCCGGCGAGCACCAGATCCCCGAGCCCATGTCGATCGCCGCGGTTACGCTCGCCGGTCCGACCGCGAAGAAGTCCGGCTGATTGCGCACGTATTCACTCGGCACGCCCCGATGCTGCACGCCCGGCGCGCCCGAGTGCCACTCTCGCTAGGCCCGCCAGGTCAGCACCTCGCCGCCCTGACCCAGCAACACCGTCCCCGGAAACACACGGAGCCGCCGCGGTGCGAGCCGCAGGACTGCGAACGCATCCGACTCGGGACCGTCCCACCCCGGGACGATGCTCGGGTCGTAGCCGACGGGCTCGGGCCCGTTCGTGAACAAATCCCACACCGCGGTTCGCGTCTCGATGTCGAACGCCCATAGCGCTTCGCATTCCGCGAGACACGTGTCGTGTGAGGAAGACCAGTAGTTGCACGACACGAATGAGCTGTGCGCGAGGTGCGCACGCTTGACCGGCGTCGGCCCGGTCGCGATCCACCCCGTCAACTCGTCGCCGTCCCACGTCCAGATCGGATGCAGGATTCGTTGTCGTGGACGGTTCGAATCGTCGACCGTCGCCACGGTGCACCAAACGATCCGGTGTGCCATCTCGATGAACGCCGGCGCTACGACCTGCAACTCGCTCATGTGTGCGATCGTAGAGCGATGGCTGAAGAAAGCGCGGCTGCTGTCGTGGTCGGGATCGCGGGGGCCGGGTTCGTCGCGCGCCTTCACATCGCGGGCTGGCGCCAGGTTGCCGGCGTTCGCGTCGATGTACGCGGCGTGGTTGCGGCGCACCTCGAGCGCGCGCGGGAATTCGCGACCGAGTTCGATCTCGAGGTTGCCTACGGCGACTTCGAGGAGCTGCTGGACGACCCGGCGGTGACCGTCGTCGACCTCGGGGTGCCGAACAACTTGCACGAGCGTTTTGCGATCGCGGCGTTGCGCGCCGGCAAGCACGTGATCGTCGAGAAGCCACTCACTGGTTGCTTCACGCCGCGCAACGAGACGACCGCCGCCGCGATGCAAGAGGAGGCGCTGCGGTCGGCCGACGCGATGCTCGCCGCGGCTGCGGCCGCCGACCGCCGGCTTTGCTACGCGGAGAACTGGCTGTACGCGCCCCCGTTCGTGAAGGCCGAGCGTCTGCTCGACGCGGCCGGGGGGACGATCCTGCGCATGCAGGGCGAGGAATCGCACAGCGGTACGCACTCCGAGCCGAGCAAGCACTGGGTCACCGCGGGCGGGGGTGCGCTCCTCGGCAAAGGCTGTCACCCGTTGGCGGCGGTCTTGCACCTGAAGGCACGGGAGGGGCACCGGGCGCGGTCGGTGGTCGCGCAGACCGCGTCGCTCACGAAGGTGGAGGCGTTCGCCCGTGAGTCCCAACAGTTCATCCGTACCGGCTATGAAGACGTGGAGGACTGGGGCTCCGTGCTCGTCACGTTCACCGACGGATCCGTGGCCGAGGTCACGGCCGCCGACACGACCCTCGGCGGCGTGCGGAACCGGCTCACGGTGTTCGCGTCGAACGCGGTCGTGGAGGCGAACCTCAATCCCAATACCGCAGTGCGCGCGTACGCGCCCGATGCCACGGTGTTCGAACCCGAATACCTGAGCGAGAAGCTGGAGACGAAGGCCGGATGGTCGTACCCGGCTCCCGACGAAGACTGGATGCAGGGCTACCCGCAGGAGTTGAAGGACTTCGCCGAGGCGATCGCCCTCGGGCGGCCGCCCAAATCCGACGCGCGCCTCGGTCGTGACGTGCTCGAGGTGGTCTACGCCGCGTACGCGTCGGTCGAAGCAGGCCGGCGCATCGAGCTCCGGTAGGCGCCGAGCAACCCCACACCGATCCCGACCGCGGCGCCACCGAGCCCGCGGAGCTGTTGTTGCCGGCTCATGCGATGGTGGTTGACGATGCCCCCGAGCAGGTCGGCGGCATCGGCGCCCGCCGACGCGAGGAACCAGCCCGCGACATTTCCTTTGCCGCGCACTCCGGCGGCGAGCAGCAGGCCGCCGATCAGCGCGTCGCGATAGCCCATCGAGCGCAAGAGGAGGCTGGCGGTCGGCCCGCTGTGCTCCGTGTCTCCCCACATGCGGTTCGCGGCCTCGGGCGCCACGAGGAACGACAGGCCCGAAGCGAGGCGGATCGATCCCGCGGTGACGGCCATCCCGTCGAATCGCCCGTCGAATCGTGACGACTGCTTCGGCATGGTTCGTGACCCTAGTCAGCCGAGGAGATGGCGAACGCGGGTGCGCGAGCCGTACGCGCGCTTCCCGGCCTTGCGCCAGCGCGGATACGAACGCCCCCAAATGTTGCGGACGCCGGTGCTCGTGTGGTGGATCACATAGCCGTCGGGCGCGATCTCGAACGGCCGCCGCAGCTTGCGCATGTGGTCCACTTGCGTGCCGGCCGGCACGTAGGGGTTGAACCAGTCGGGGTAGACGAAATCGGAGACGCTGACCCGGCGACCGTCGCGCAGTGCGATCGTGTACGCGCAGCTCTCCACCGGATCGCACAACTCGGCGGCCACGAGCGCGCCGCGCGCGTCCTCGACCCAGTGGTTCGCGGCCGGATCGCCGACCAGCTCACACGCTTCGTGCGACGCAGTAGCAGAGACGGAGTTCGCGCCTCGGAGCCAGGTCCCGCCGTTCTCCAAGATGGGATCGACGAACACGCGGGCGTACGGCGTGCCGTCGTTCTCGTTCACGTCGTGATACCCGAGCGCATCGGCCGCGGCGTCGTCGTCGAGCAGCACGATCTTGAAGCCCTGCGTCCCGGCGTCGTCGACAACGTCCCACACGTACTCACCCCAGGCGGCGGCGACGTCGCGCAACTGGACCCGCAGCGCTTTCACGATCGCATCGATCGCGGTCGCAACCCGGGGTGTCCGGTACGACGACTCGTTCACGACCCGGAGCGACCGGCGAGCCATTAGCGATACGCCGCCGCTTGGATCGCGTACAGGTCGGCGTACTGCCCGGCCCGCGCGATGAGCTCCTCGTGCGTGCCCACCTCGACGACCCTGGCACCGTCGAGCACCACGATCAAATCCGCCATCCGAACCGTCGAAAAGCGATGCGAGACGAGGATGGTGACGCCGCCGTTCGTCGCAATGTCCGAACGCGCCACCGCGGCAAAGCGCTCGAACAGCGCGTGCTCGGTCTCGGCATCGAGCGCCGCCGTCGGCTCGTCGAGTACGAGGAGGAGCGGCTGCTCACGCATGAACCCGCGGGAGAGCGCGAGCTTCTGCCACTGACCGAAGCTCACGTCCACACCGTCGTCCCAGGTCGGACCGAGCTGCGTGTCGAGCCCGGCCGCGAGTCCTTCGATCACGTCGACCGCACCCGCGCGCCCGACGGCGCGCTCGACCGCAGGTCGCGCCTCGATGTTGGGGTGGTCGCCGACCCCGACGCTTGCCTGCGCGAACAGCTCGAAGCGGTAGAAGTCCTGGAACGCGCCCGCAAGATGGTCGCGCCACTCGTCGGGAGCCATGCGGGCGACGTCGACGCCGTCGACCGTGATCCGACCGCTCGTGGGCGTGTACATGTCGGCGAGCAGCTTCACGAGCGTGCTCTTGCCCGCGCCGTTCTCGCCGACGAGCGCGATCACCGCGCCGGCCGGGAGCTCGATGTTCACGTCGGTCAGCGCTTCGTGATCGGTACCGGGGTACGAGAACGAAACATGCTCGAACCGGATGGCGTCGGTGATGCGATCCGGCGCCCCCACTTCGGCGGTCCGCGCCTTGCTCGCGGCGTAGTCCTCGAGCCACGCGAGCCGGCGTGACGAGTCGAGCCAGATGCCGCGCAGGAAGCCGAGCTCGCCGACCGCGGCGCCGACGTACTGCGAGAGCCGGCTCCCCGCGGTCACCACCAGCACCACGTTGCCGACGTTGGCGTCGAGTCGCACCGCGACGTACACAATCGCGCCCACGTACGCGCCGCCGAACAGCGCCCACGCGATGGTGTGCCACAGCGCGGTGATCACGCGCGTCGCGGCGATCGGCTGGTACCACTCGTCCCACGACTCGCGCCGCTCGCGTTGGAGTTGCGAACCGAGCCCGACGACTCGGAGCTCCTTGCCGGGCGGCGCGGTCGTCCCGAGCACGAAGAGATGCTTGGCGAGGCGGTCGTGGGGTGCGACGGACTCTTCCACCCGGCGTTCGATGCCGGGCCGCCACGTCGCCGTGATCACGATCGGGATCGCGAACAACGGGAGGAACACGAGGAGTGGGCTGACGGTTACGAGCAGCACGAGCGTGGCGGCCAACCGGATGATCCAGCCCGCGGTCGAGAACAGCGACATGAACAGATGGTCGAGCGCGAATACCTGGTTGCGCAGCACCGAGAGGCGATCGAGGTAGTCCGGTCGCTCGTGGTGCTCGATGGTCGCCACCGACGCCTGCAGCGTCGCGACGTGGGCTTCGAGCGCGACGGAGATCTTGTCGCGGAAGCGACGCTGGGCCCGGTCGAACAGGACTCTCAGGAACCAGGTTGCCGTCGCCGATGCCGCCAGTCCGAGCGCGGCGATGAGGATGCGGTTGCGGTCGTGATGGTTGAAGCCGTCGGCGAGGAACTTGAGCCACAACGCGATCAGCGCGTCGGGCAATGCCATCACGACGGTCATCGTGAACGCGAGGAGGAGGCCGCGCGGCTCGGCGCGATACCCGAACTTCACCGTGCGCCAGAGCGAGCTGAGCGCCGGGGGCAGATCGTCAGGTGAGTGTTTCATGCACCACCTGCTCGCCGTGCTCGTCGAGCTCCATGGCTTCGGCGAAGCGTGACGCCTGGAGGTCGAACATGGTCTGGTAGCGCCCGCGCCGCGCCATGAGCTCGTCGTGCGTGCCCAGCTCGACGACGCGGCCCAGCTCGACGACACAGATGCGGTCGGCCTGGCGAACGGTCGAGAACCGGTGCGACACGAGAATCGTCGTGGTGTGACTGGTTGCGGCGAGTACGCGGGCGAAGATCTCGGCCTCGCCGCGCACGTCGAGCTGGGCGGTCGGTTCGTCGAGGAGCACGACGCCGGAACCTAGGCGGACCGCGCACAAGGCGCGCGCGAGCGCGACGCGTTGCCATTGCCCGCCCGAGAGGTCGATGCCGTTCGTGTACGACTTGGCGAGCACGGTGTCGAGATCGGCGAGATCGTCGGCGCCCGCCTCGCGCAGCGCCTCGAGGATCGCGGCGTCGGGTGCCCCGCGCGGCGCGATGTTGACGCGCAGCGACCGTTCGTAGCGGACGAAGTCCTGGAACACGGCGGTCACGCGCGAGCGCCAACCGTCGATGTCGAGCTCGCGCAGGTCGACGCCGTCGATCTCGATGCTGCCCGACTGCGGGTCGTAGAGGCGGCACAACAACTTCGCGAGGGTGGTCTTGCCGGCCCCGTTCACGCCGACGATCGCGAGCGACGATCCGGCCGGAATCGTGAGGTCGAAGTCCTCGAGCACCGGCGGGAGGTCGGGCCGGTACGCGAACGTGACGTCGCGGAAGCGGATCTCGCGCGCCGGCATCGCCGCCGCGGCGACGGCGCCGGCCGCGACGGGGAGCGCGCCGGCTTCGGCCATGCGCGGCTCGAGCCGGGCGAGCGCGGCGACCGGCGCGGCCGAGCCGTCGAGCGCCCAACTCCATCCTCCGAACGCGATCATCGAGGTTCCGACGAGCGCGGTGAGGAACACGACGGTGCGGTCGAGGCTGATGCGGCCGTCACCCGCGGCGTCGGCGACCGACCAGGCGATCAGCGCGTTCGCACCGAGCACGACCAGCACGCTCAACGCGAGCGGGCGCTCGCGCAGCCGGGTCGACTTCCACTGGAGCTGATAGAGGTGGCGCCGGCGCGTCGTGAAGCGGTCGATGACCCAGTCGGAAAGTCCGAACAGGCGCACTTCCTTGGCGGCAGGAGCGTCCACGGCGAGTCGATACGCATACTCGGCGTGACGTTGTGCCGCCCGAACCTCGTCGGTGTTGCGATCGCGCCACACCGCCGACTCGCGTAGGAGGTAGTGGGTCGACAGCCACGCGCCGATGAGCAGCGGCGCCGCCCACCACGCGAACGCGAGCAGCAGCACGCCCGACGCGAATCCGCCGACCATCTCGACCAAGCCGCTCGCGATGAAGTCCATGCTGATCGAGAGCGGGGGCCCGGTGATCCCGAGGTCGAAGTCGCGCGCGACCGTGAGGTCGGTCGTGAGATCGGGACGTTCGAGGTGGGCGATACCGGGCGGCGCGGTGGTCGCGCGCATCAGCCGGTCATAGAGGTACGCCGCCGTACGGCTGCCGAGGTTGGCGCTGATCGCGAGGTGCAGCGGAGTGAGCACCTGGAACAGCACGAACACGATGCCGACCGCGGTGAGCGGCCCGGCGAGCGATTTGCCGCTCTCCACGGCGCCGATCAACGCGCCGGTCGCGACGGCAATGCCCGCCGGGAGCAAGCCGCGCAGCCCGAGCAGCAGCCACCATCCGTATGCCAGCCCGGGTGCGGCGCGGAACAGCGCGCCGAAGAACTGGTATTCCTGGCGAGCCCGGATGCGGCGCATCGAGTGGAGGCTAGTTGTGGCTCCCACGATCACTCATCGTTCGAGTGCGCCCGATTCCGACGGGCGGCATCGCCGCTGCGAGCGAAACGCCGTGGTTGTCAGGGCGACAACAATGGGCAGAGCACCAGCCGCCAGTCGATGGCGGGAACGCCGGGAACGAGAAGATCGGTGAAGGCGAGGCCCACCGGTGTCACTTGCGCAGAGCGGGCGAGGATGTCGAACTCGCGTCGTTCCTTCGGTGTGCGGGCGCCGACGGCGGTCAGGTACTCGCGTTTCGCGTGTTCCTGCACCCGGTCGAGTGTCGCGGCGACATGAGGGTGCGTGCGCGCGGCGAGGTGCGCCTCGATCCGAAATCTTCGCCAGTCCCGCCGTGGCGGGCTGAGGTAGCCGGCCACGATTTGCGCCGTCACCGCGCCCGGATCGCCGGCAACGAGTATCTCGTCCAGGGATCCCACGTCGTCGGTGAGCCGGCGGGCGAGCAGGCTGTCGATGGCGTGCTCGAGGAGGGCCTCCTTGTTCTCGTACCTGCCGTAGATCGCGCCGGAGGTGAGGCCCGCCCGGCGCGCGATCCGGGACCCGGTCGCGCGCTCCAATCCGACACGGGAAACGATGGCGGCGACGGCGTCGATGAGAGCGTCTTCAACCGCGTCGTCAGTTTGCGAGCGCACGAGCGCCGGGATGTTGGCCACGAGCCGATCCGACGGTTCGTCGTACGGGCGCCCGAATGACCGGTGCAACCCGCGCAACGTCGGGCTCCAGTCGAGGCGCCGATGTCCGGGGCCCCGGTGCAGGAGAACTCCCCATAATGTTGCCAACGTGTACACGACTTGGGCCCGGCGCCGTCTGCGGCGCGTTCTCGGACCGGCCGCCCAGTGCGTCATCCACTGGTTCACGTCGGCGAGCACCACCTCCTCCAGCTCGTCGACGCGGCGCGCGGTTCCGAGGATCTCGAGCGCGACGACCGTCTCGGTGGAGGGCGAGGCGAGCTCCTCGAGCAGCTCGTCGAGCGCGGGCGGGGCCGTACGGTCGACGAGCGCGGCGATCGCACTGTCGATGAGCTCGAAGTGGCGATCGCGGACCCGAACGCTCCACACCGCGGCGGCAAGCTCCGCTCCACTCTCGTAACGGCCGTACAGCGCGCCGGTGGTCAACCCCGCGCGGCGCGCGACTGCGCTCATGCCGAACCGATCGATGCCGACTGCTTCGATCTCGTGTAAGCCGGCGTCGAGAATGAGCGCATCGTTGAGCTGCGACGACGCGGACCGCCGCCGGGTTGCGGACGGCACGTCCGCCCCCTCCATGGGCATTGCATGGCTTGCGGCCAATCCGTGCCCCCGACTCGATCGTGACACACGGACGGACGACCCGTCTGCCAAAACGCGTGGCGCGACGTTAGACGACTCGGGGCGCGAAAGCAGATCGACCAATTTTTTCTGTGACGAACGCGTTCACTTGGGTATTTCTTCGTGTGCGCGGGCTGTGAATGTCGCGTAATAGGTTCTACAATGCTGCCGAAGTGCTCAGCGGGGGCGCGGAGGAATCAACTCATGATCGACCAGCCCCTTCGGTGCAGCGTCCTCGGGCCTGTCGGCGTCAAGGTCGGGACGCGTGTCGTGAAGATCGCCGCCCCCCGCCAACGCGCGCTGCTGGCCCGGCTCCTGCTCGATGTCAATCGCACCGTGAGCTCGTCGAACTTGATCGACGGCATCTGGGGCGAGACACCACCGCAACATCCGGAGTCCGCGCTGCACATCGTGGTCTGTCGACTGCGCCGCGCGCTCGAAGATGTCGCGCCCTTGATCGTGAGTGAGTCGGGGGGCTACCGGATGGAGCTGCAGCCCGACGAGCTCGACCTCTCGCGGGCAGAGGCATCCGCAGTCGCGGCGCGGAGCGCACTCGGTCATGGCGATGCCAAGCGCGCGGCTGTGGAGTTCGACCGCGCACTCGGGTGCTGGAGCGGTGAGCCGCTCGCCGACGTCGCGAACTTTCCGTTCTATGACGTAACCGCCCGCCGCTTGCGAGAGTTCCATCTCGGGCTGATCGAGTCGCGCAATGCTGCCTATCTGCGCTGCGGACGTCATCTCGAGTTGCTGCCCGATATTGAATCGATCATCGCGGCGAATCCGTGGAGAGAGCGCCTCCGCGCGCATCAGATGACCGCGTTGTATCGAGGCGGTCGCCAGATCGAGGCGCTCGCGGCGTACGAGGATCTGCGGCGGCTCCTGCTCACCGACTTCGGTGTCGATCCGCACGAAGACCTGCAACGGCTCCACAGTCGCATCCTGAGGGGCGACCCCGAACTCCTCCGCGATCGCCGAACGGCGATCGACCACGCCGATGTGGTGATCGCCGACCACGAAGAAGCGATCGACGTGGACCAACGGTCACTACGGGCCGGGTTGACGATCTGCTGACGGCCGATCTCCTGCCGGCCGATCTCCTGACGGTTTGTGCCGGATTTGCGCGCTTTTCGCGGACGCGAAAGTGACACGAAAGCGTGCACTGGGTATGTTCCGCGCGTTGGTCGCACTTCTGTGACCGCCGGTCGACGCGCGTGGGATCTTCAACCCAAGCGGAACGACCTCTGAGACCGAAGTGGGGAGAGTGCTATGAGGACGAAGGACGTTCGGAAGTCGGCGCGCTTGGGAGGGCTTCATCGTTTGGTTGCCCTGCTCGCGAGCGCATGCCTGGTCGGCGGAGGCGCGGCGGGACTCGTGATCGGTTCGGCGAGTGCGGGCGCCGCGCCGGCGTGCGACGTCATCGTCGACGCGAACGCGGTCCAGAGTGCGATTACGACCATCCAGGGTGGTATCGACGCGGCGACCTCCGGCAACACCGTCTGCCTGTGGCCCGGCCTCTACAACCAGGACCAGGCGCTCAACCGTGACCCGAATACCGGCGGTACCGGCGCCAACAACTTCAACATCTTCGTCGGGACCCCGGTGACGATCTTGGGACTCGACGCAGCGGGCAATGCGATCACGAGCGCTCCGCAAGGCGCCACGCCCGTGAACGCGCCCGTGGTGGAGGCCGCGGCGTCGGAGCCCACCTTCGGATCGTCGAACATCTTCGTCCAGGCCGCCAACGTCACCATCAGCGGTCTCGAGATCAACGGCACGCCGAACGACATCGCCAAGTCCGTCGAGATCGCGGGCAACGGTTCCACGGTGACCGACACCGCGTTCGCGCCGTCGACGACGTCCGGTGGCGTCGGGATCTACATCAGTGACTTCCACTTCGACCCGAGCGGCAGCGGCACCTCCACGGTGACGACCTACCACTTCACCGACAACACCTTCGACGGTGACCAGAACGAGTCGGCGATTTACGTCGCGAGCGGCGCCGGCTGGACCGGACCGACGAGCGGCCGGGTGATCTCCGGCAACGCGTTCTCGAACATGGACGACGCGATGGACTTCGCGGGCCCAGGAGCACAGCCTTGGCTGGTCTATCCGGTCGGGGCGGCGACGATCACCGGCAACACGTTCTCGAGTATCGCCCGGCGTCACCTGCTGGTGTGGGGTGACGGGGGACCGGGTGTCGGCTACATCTCGCCCGACTGGTGCGCCACGATCGCGGGCAACACGTTCGATGCCGGGTCGTTCATCTGGCAGGGCACGACCGTGTGCCCGAGCGGTGCCGCTCGGACCTGGGCGTCGGGCGCGTTCACCAACATCGCCGGCCTCTACAGCACGATCCAGCGGTACGGGATCAACAAGTCGCTGTCGGGTGACACGGTCCAGGTGCTGCCCGGAACCTACGACGAGGCGTTGACCATCGGTCATGCCCTCACGTTGCGGGGTGCGAACGCCGGCGTCGCGGGCACTGCCGCACGCGGCCCCGAGAGTTTGGTCAAGCTGATCGCATCGGAACCCGGCTCCATTTTCAACATCACGACGCCGAACCAGGTCACGATTGACGGCTTCCGGGCGCAATTCGCGGGCACCGAGCAGAACGGTGGCTTGGTGCTCTCGCTCGCGGCCTCGAACCACCTGACCTTCAAGAACAACCTGGTCGATAACTCCACCTACGTGAACTCGCTCGTCTTCGACGACAGCGCAGCGACGTCGACCTTCACCAACAACAAGTTCACGGCCATCGGTCAGACCGGCTCACCCGGTACCGGTGTCATCGCGCCGTGGGGCACTACGGGCGGAGCGCAAGCCGTCGTGACGATCACGGGGAACACGTTCTCCCAGCTCACCGACCAAGACGGTGTGCCGGCGATCAACCTCAACACCGTCAGCGGCACCGTCTCGGGCAACACGTTCTCGGACATTCACCAGTACGGGATCTTGCTGGCCGACACGCTCGGCAATCTGTCCATCAGCGGCAACCTGTTCGACAACATCCACAACGACACGCCCATGTCGAGCGGGAACCGCGGCTCGGGGATCCGGACGTTCGCGCAGCCGAACTTCGTGGGGCCGGTGACGGTCACCGGGAACACCTTCAGCAACAGTTACCACGGTGTTCGCGTTGCCAACGACGGCAGCCCGGCCGACATCTCGAACGGCAACTTCAAGGTGATCCGCAACAACATTGCGACCAGCAACACCTCGGCCGGTATCTCGGTGGCGACTGGCACCGTCGGAACCCTCGACGGGACGTGCAACTGGTGGGGTCAGACTTCGGGACCGGCTCCGGCACAGACAGAAGGGACCGTCACGACAACGCCGTTCCTGCGGTCGAGCAATCTCGCGGCGCAGTGTCCGGCGACGGTTCCGTCCGCTCCGGCGCCCGCGTTTGCGGTTCCGTACAACGATCACGGGGCCAAGGTGGTGTGGCGGGCGCCGACGAGCAATGGTGGCTCGGCGATCACCGGGTATCGGATCGTGCCGTACGTGGCGGGGGTCGCGCAGCCGGCGCAGGTGTTCAACTCGACGGCGACGACGCAGTTCATCACCGGCTTGACCGACGGGTCGTCGTACCAGTTCACGGTCGCGGCACGGAACGCGGTGGGCTTCGGTCCGGCGTCGGCGAAGAGCCCGGCGATGATCGCGGGTGCTCCGGGACAGCCCGGGACCCCGACGGTGACCCGGCCGGCCTCGGGCTCGTTGCGGGTCGCGTTCGCGAAGCCAATGGCCAACGGGGCTGCGATCACGAGCTTCACCGCCACGTGCGCGTCGTCGAACGGTGGTGTGACGCAGAACAAGACCGGAACCGCCAGTCCGATCACGGTCACCGGGCTGACGCCTGGCAGGAGCTACCGGTGCACGGTCAAGGCCACGAACAGTCGGGGCACGGGACCGGTGTCGGACCCGTCCCCCGCGATCACCGCATAAGTGCCCAAATGTCCCCCGGGCACTCAGCCCGGGGGACGCGGACGCGGTTGGCTCACTGCGAGCGTTTGCGTTCCCACGAAAGTCTGGCGAAAGCACCGCGCCGGTAGGTTTCGCGGGTTGGTCGCATTCGGCGGCCGCGGTCGACGCGCGTGGGTGCTCAACCGGCGCGGAACGGCTACCGACACGGAAGTGGGGGAGTGTTCCATGAGGACGAAGGACGTTCGGAAGTCGGCGCGCTTGGGAGGGCTTCGTCGTGTTGTTGCCTTGCTCGCGAGCGCGGGTTTGGTGACCGGTGGGGCGGTTGGCGCGGTCGCGTTGTCGGCGACGGGTGCTGCTGCGGACACGGTGGGTCCGATCACGTTCGAGTCGGGGTACGCCACGGGCTCGGTGAACGGTCAGGACGGCTGGGCGAGCACGGGTTCGTTCGACCAGGCGGTTGTCGACAACAGCGGGTTCCCGTTCGCGCCGGCGAGTTTTGGGACCAAGAGTTTCCGGATCTCCGATGCGGTCACGAGTGGCAGCTTCGCTGACCAGACGTACACGAAGTCGACGACCGACGCGGCCGGCGAGCCGGGTGCGAACACTGGTGGGTTCCCGACGGGAACGCTCCGTTCCAACTTCGGTGCGTCGTTCGACTTTGCCTCGACCACACCTTCGACCGAACAGCCGGGCTTGCACATTTCGGTCTCACCCGATCGCGGCGATGGCGCCCGGATGAGCTACGTGCGGATCGAGGACTCGCCAACGGGCTGGCAGGTGTTCTTCGACGACGTCCAGGACGCTCCCCCGTACGGCTCCGGAGGCAACCTGAACGACGGCTGCGACGTCCCTGTGACAGGGAACTTCGTCGAGACGCAGATCGCGACGAACCTCTCGCGTTCGACTCCGCACAATCTCCGTTTCGTGATGAAGCTCGTGCCCGGTGGCAACAACGACATCGTTCACGTGCTCCTCGACGGCAATCTCGTGGCTTCGGGCACGAGCTGGGAGAACTACTACCGGTACTGCAGCGAGTCCGGCGGCGGAACTGGTGGGCCGTTGGCCGACCAGACCCGTATCGTGCGGAACCTCGAGTTGCGTGAGGGCGGCGGCAACGACCCGCTCAACAACGGCCAGGGCTTCCTCTTCGACGGGGTCAAGCTCACGACCAACGACAACTGCACCACCACCTGCTACGTGGACGGCGCCACCGGTGACGACGCCGCCTCTGGCCAGGCCAACGATCCGCTCAAGACCATCCAGGGCGGCGTCAACGCAGTCACAGCCGGCGGCACCGTCAACGTCGCAGCCGGCACCTACCGCGAGAACGTGGTCGTGCCCAAGAGCGTTCGGGTCATGGGCGCGGGCGTGACCACGATCGTTCAGCCTGCCGTCTCCGACCCCAACTGCGGGGGATTCGGCGGTGGCTCGCTGTGTGGCGGCGCGAGCAGCGTGTTCCTTGTGCAGTCGAGCAACGTGACGATCGATCACCTCAAGATCGACGGCGACAACCCGACGTTGACCAGCACCGAGAACATCGGCGGCGCCAACATCGATGCCCGCAACGGGATCATCACGAACCACCTCGCGGGTCTGTACAACAACCTTTCGGTGCACGACGTGACCGTCAAGAACGTCTGGCTGCGCGGTATCTACGCATCGAGTGGAGGAACGTTCACCATCAGCAACAACATCGTCGACAACGTGAACGGTTCAACGTCATCGATCGCGATCTTCGACTTCGGTGGCGGCGGCACGATGTCGGGCAACCACGTCTCGAATTCCGGCGACGGCGTCTCGGCGAACCACTCGAACGGCACGACCTTCACGGGCAATGTCGTCACGACGTCGGCGAGCGGAGTCCACACCGACAACGCCGGTGACGGCGGCGGGACGCCCGATGTGATCAGCGGGAACACCGTCTCGAGCTGCACCGCCGGTGGTTACGGCATCTGGACGTTCGTGCCGTACCTGGTTCCGACCATCAGCGGCAACACGGTTTCGGGTTGCGACACGGCCCTGGCCGCGTTCGCGAGCTGCGACTTCAACGGAACGAATTTCTGCGCGGGTGGCAACATCCCGACCGTGGTGTTCACGACGAACACCGTTACCACCGTGTCCGGCGGATTCGGGCTGGTCGTGTCGACCGACACGTTCGGCTTCGGAGACGGCGAGGTCCATGTGAATGCCCATCACAACCACATCTCCGGTCCGGGCACCGGTGTGTACGTCGAGGAGACCGGGACTGCGACGGCAACGCTCGCGGCGAATCGAAATGCCCTGGTCAGCTTGAACAACACCGGCGCGACGACGGTCAACGCCACGTGCAACTGGTGGGGTTCGACGGCAGGTCCGACCGGCGGTCAAGTGACCGGGAGCGCGACCACCGTGCCGTTCCTGCGGTCGAGCAACCTTGCGGCGCAGTGTCCGGCGACGGTTCCGTCCGCTCCCGCGCCGGCGTTTGCGGTTCCGTACAACGATCACGGGGCCAAGGTGGTGTGGCGGGCGCCGACGAGCAATGGTGGCTCGGCGATCACCGGGTACCGGATCGTGCCGTACGCGGGTGGTGTCGCGCAGCCGGCGCAGGTCTTCAACTCGACGGCGACGACTCAGTTCATCACCGGCTTGACCGACGGGACGTCATATCAGTTCACGGTCGCGGCGCGGAACGCGGTGGGCTTCGGTCCGGCGTCGGCGAAGAGCCCGGCGATGATCGCGGGTGCTCCGGGACAGCCCGGGACCCCGACGGTGACCAGGCCGGCCTCGGGCTCGTTGCGGGTTGCGTTCGCAGCACCGATGAGCAACGGGGCTCCGATCACGAGCTTCAGCGCGACGTGTGCATCGTCGAACGGTGGTGTGACGAAGACCAAGACCGGAACTGCGAGTCCGATCACGGTCACCGCGCTGACGCCCGGGAGGAGCTACCAGTGCACGGTCACCGCAACGAACAGTCGGGGCACGGGACCGGCATCGAACCCGTCCGCCGCGATCAACGCATAACGCGCAGGAGAGGCGTTGTAACGCCTGTTGTTTGATTTGAAAGTGTGGCGAAAGTCCATCTCGCCATAGTGAGTGGTGAAGCATCCCGAGGATGCGTCCCCTGGGCAATCCGCTCAGGGGACGCATCACCCTCGAGGCACGATGACACCACACACATCCAACGCCCACGACCTGGTCACGCTGGCCCAGCGGATGGGAATCCCAGTCGGCGAAGCGGTTCGCCTCGTGACGCGGCGTATGGAAAGCGTCGAGAACGCGAACGTACTTCGGACTTTCTGCGCGGCCGAATACGAGCAGAGTGCCCCATTGCGAAGGGCCGATGATCTCCATGTTTCGACCGTGCACTATTCGGTAAAGAAACTCGCGGACGCCATCCACGAAACCGCATGATCGGGGTTCATCCTCGTTGCCCGCTCCTCGGGTCCAGATCACTACCTTCTGTGGTCAGTGTTGTTGATGTTGCTTATTGTTCACTGAAGTGATTCCTGTCATACTCTGTATTGAAGCATTCCCCAAATGATGCGTTCCCCTGGGACTTGTGCCCGGGGGGCGCATCCCCCTTCTCGAGGCCAGATGACGACACAAAGCGCTGCCGACGCCAAGGACATCGTCATCCTGGCCGAGCGCATGGGCATTCCCGCCGACGAAGCCATGCGCCAAGTCGCGCAGCTCGTCGCCGACGGCGAGCGTCCCGTCGTGCAGCCGGCAGAGCCCGCGGATCCTCAGTCGGTCAGCGCCGCGCTCGCCTGACGCGGCTTCCGGAGTCCCCGCTTCACGCGATTCACTGCAGCGGCACTTCGACGTGCACGCGCGTACCGCCGTTCTCGGCCGCGTCGACCACCAACCGGCCGCCGGCGTCGGCGACCAGGTCGGTGAGCGCCCCGAGGTCGAGGTGACCCCCGGTCGGGTGGGCTGCCCCTTCGCCCGCCCCGGCCTGGTCGATCACGTCGAGCGTGGCGACGTGATCGCGGTCGGAGACGCGCACCGTCACGGGCGTCGCGCGATCGTGGTTGCGCAAGGTCTCTTCCGTCGCTCGGAACAGCATCTCCGCCACCGCGGGTGGAATCGTGTTGTGCACGTCGTGCGTGTCGAGCGTGCTCGCGATGCCGTCGCCGTTCGTACGCGCGACCAATAGCGAGAGCGCGTCGACCAGGTGCGTTCCGGGATCCGGTTCCGCGGCGGACGCCGCGATGTAGGGCGCCAGCGACTCTGCGACGACCGGTTCCGGCCCGACCGGTTCCGGCCCGATCGGTTCCGGCCCGACCGGTTCCTGCGAGATGGGATCTTGGGGGAACGGTACGGTTTCGGGAACCCGGCTGCGTCGACGTAGCCGCCGCGCAAGTAGCGACGCTACGAGAATCAGCACGACCGCCGCCGCCACCAACGCGCCGAGCACGAACGGCGCGAAGCGATTCCACACGCGACCGCCGGCGGACTCGACCGCGCCATAGCGATAGAACACCTCGAGCACGAGCGGCTGCCGGTTGGGCGTGATGATCCGCAGATCGACCTCGAGCAGCTTGCCCTCGGATCGCTCGAACCGGTTCTCGGGCCTCGACGGGTCGCTTACCCGTGAGCGCACGGCGTTCGACTGGATGGTTGCGAGCTCACTGCCTTGCAGCGCTTGGTGGGTGCCGATCAGGCGCGCCTCGTCGGAGTAGACGATCGTGCCGTCGCGGTTCCAGATCTTCACGCGTGCCACGGAATTGTCGAGCACGTAGTGCCGCACGGCGGCGCCGACTTCCCCGACGGCCGTGATGTTGCCCGTGAGCAGGGCATCGGTGACGGCGGGCTGGATTCGGAGCTGCGCGAGGCCCAGTGTCTTCGCGCGCAGGTCGACGATCGCTTCGCGCTCACCGGCCGAGTGACCCGCAACCGCGGTGGCCGCGCCGGCGATCAGGACCGCGATGATCCCGGCGAGGGTGAGCCACCCCACGAAGCCGGCCGTCGTCGAACGACCCGCGGCTTTCCGCCTACCGAGCCTCACAGCGCACGATCATGCACAGGCCTCAAAGTTACTGCAGGCGTAGCCTCCTTGAAATGGACGGCACACTCCAACACTTCACCGGCGGCAGCGATCCCGATGCGATCCACGCCGCGATCGAGCGCGACGGCGCCGCGATCATCGAGGGGTTGCTCTCACTCGATGTCGTCGACCACGTGAACGCGGAGGTCGAGGATGCCGTCGCCGCGGCCGACCCGAACGAGGCGCTGTTCAACCCGGTCATGCAAGCGTTTCACGGCCGGTTCACGAAGCAGGTCGCGGGGATGCCGGGCATCTCACGGACCTTCGCGGTCGACGTCATGTGCCATCCGTTGCTTCTCGCACTGTGCGATCGGATCCTCGCGCCGTCGTGCGCGCGCTATCAGCTCAACCTCGGGCATCTGTTGCAACGTGGTCCCGGATCCGACGAGCAGTGGCTTCATCGCGACGAGGCGGTATGGAGCGACGTGCCGAAGCCGGCACCCGAGCTCCAGCTCGCCACGGTGATCGCGTTCGTCGATTTCACACGCGAGAACGGAGCGACGCGGATCGTTCCGGGCAGTCATCGCTGGCCTGATCGGCAGCTCCTGCCCACCGAGCAGCTGCAGCAACGCGCGCCCCGGCCCGAAGAGATCGCGTACGCGGAGATGTCCGCGGGATCCGCCGTCGTCTACACGGGCGGCACGATCCACGCCGGCGGCGCGAACGTCACCGATATCCCGCGTCGCGGCGCGCACCTCAGCTACTGCCTCGGCTGGCTGCGTACCGAGGAGAACAACTATCTCTCGACGCCACCGGCGATCGCGGCGACGCTTCCGCGTGTGGCGCAGGAGCTTCTCGGGTATGCCATGCACGACAGTCTTCCGCGCGGAGGTGGCTATCTCGGCATGGTGCGCATGCAGGATCCGGTCGAGCTGATGGCACGCGGCGAGTTGTAATGACGCGACTCAAACGCGTCGCCATCGTCAACGACTACGACCTCGTCGTCCGCGGGCTCGCCGCGTTGCTCGATCCGTTCCGCGATCGCATTCGCGTCGTCGAGCTCGACGTCGGGCGCACCCCGCGCAAGTCGGTCGACGTCGCGCTGTTCGACACCTACGGGCACCCGCGCAACGGCCCCGACCGGGTGCGACTGCTCGCGGGCGATCTGCGGATCGGCGCCGTCGTCGTGTACACGTGGGCGATCACGAGCGAGCAGTGCGAGGCCGCAGTCGCCGCGGGCGCGCGCGGCGTGATCGCGAAGTCGGAGCCCGCAGAGGCTCTGGTGCACGCGTTGCTCGCCATCGCCGACGGCGATCTCGTGGTCAGCCCGATCTTCCGCCGCCCGCGGGGTTACACGTGGCCCGGCCACGATTTCGGCCTCACGGCGCGCGAGAGCGAGGTGGCGGCGTTCCTTGGCGAGGGCCTGTCGAACCGCGACATGGCCGATGCGCTGTCCATCAGCGAGCACACCGTGAAGAGCCACCTGAAGGCAATCTTTCAGAAGGCCGGTGTCGGCTCGCGGGCGCAGGCGGTCGCCCGGATCGCGGCCGACCCGAGATTCCGGCGGGTCAGCGCGGGGTAGCTGATTTGCGCTGCCGGGCCGGGAGCCGACCCACGTCAGCCCCCGGCCCGGAGTGCGCGACTACAGCGCCACGGGTTTGAATCTGTAGCCACCCCGCCGGCATCCCTGCCGACTTACGTGCATGTTTGCCCACCAGAGTGGGTAAAGCCAGCCTTTGCATGAGTGGTTCTCGTCGGTGCCGGGGTCTCGCTCGGTTTTGTCGCGCTCGGTCGTCGTGCGTGCACTCGAAGTGACTCACTCCTTCGGGGGAGGCGGCTCTGCGCCGTCTTTCGGCATACTCCTCTACACATTCCGCGGGGCTGGTCCATTTTGTCGCGAAAGGAATTCGAACCGATGACTGCCAGTCGACACCGCCGATACGCGCCGTCGCCGCTTGTTTACGACGCCCACGGCTTCATGAATGTGAAGCCGGATTCGGGTGTGCTCCCGGTCTCCTGTTGGTGCGAGCGCCGTATCGTCGCGGTCAGCCGCAGCGATGTGCAGACCGGGATGACCGCTTCGTGCGGGCACCCGAAGTGTCAGTCGCCCGCGCTGAGCCCACGGAACCGGATCTCCCTTCGGACCGAGTCGAATACCTCGTCGAACGGCTAGCCCACGAGGTCTTGATACTCCGGGTGCACGGCGATGTAGCGCTTCACGAATGGGCACCGCGGGATGACCCGGAGGCCCCGGGTGCTTGCGGCGTCGAGCGCGAACCGTACGAGGCGACCTCCGATGCCGTGGCCCTCGAATGTGTCGAGGGTCTCGGTGTGGATGAACGCGATGCGGTCCGACGAGACCCGGTAGGTGACGTAGGCGGCCAGCTCGCCACCGACGCGCAGCTCGTAGCGGCTCGCGTCGCGATTGTCGGCAATGGTGATCGCGTCGTCGGGTAGCGGGGCGTGGGGCTCGGGGCTCATGGCGTCACGTCCCTTCGACGAGGAACTCGGCGGTCCGTCGCATCTGGAACGTGAAGTAGGCGTCGTAGTCGTGGATCACGTTGTGCAAATGGCCGAACATCTCGAGGCTGATACTGCCGAACAACTGTGACCACGCGAGCAAGGTGCGAGACAACACCGCATCGGAGACGCCGGGTGCCGCGAGCTCGCGGAGCCCGGCGAAGTCGGCGTGCACGACCCGGGGTATCGACGACGCGTCTCGGTCGGCGATCTTGCCGGTGGCGACGCCGTCCACGACGATCTGCAGGAGTGCCAACGCGACGCGCGAGGCCGGGTCGATCGTGTCCGGGGGCGCGGCGTAGCCGAGCACCGGGCTGCCGTAGATGAGCGCGTACTCGTGCGGATGCGCCAGTGCCCACGCTCGGATCGCCTGGCTCACCCCGAGCCAGCGGGCGCCGGGGCCCCGGCGGCGGTGCGCGGCGAGCGCGTCTTCCGCAGCGGCGCCGACCGCGTTGTAGGCGTCGACGATGAGCGCGGTCAGCAGCTCGTCGCGGCTGGGGAAGTAGTGGTACACGGCCGACGACACCATGCCGACCTCGCGGGCGACCGCGCGCAACGACAGGGCCGCCGAGCCGTGCTCCACCAGATGCCGGCGGGCAACGGCCTTGATCTCGTCGGTGAGCTCGGCCCGGGCCCGGTCCCGGGCGGTCGGCGCTGACGTCGTGGGCATTCCCGGAGCGTAGCCCTGATCCGAGAGCACTGCCACGAATCGAGAGCACTGCTCTTGACAAGTGGGCTCGAGGCGATCACACTGCAATCGAGAGCAGTGCTCTCGCTCGACCCCGAGGAAGGACCCGCCATGACCGCCATCACCACCACCGCCGGCCCCCGCTACCTCCAGCCCGGCTGGTTCACCCGCAACGTGTTCAACAAGCTCGTGGTGTGGTTGACCCGCGCCGGCCTGAGCGTGCGCGGGTCCCGCGAGCTCCGGGTGCGGGGCCGCGCATCAGGGGAGTGGCGCAAGACGCCGGTCAATCTCCTGCACCACGACGGCGCCCGCTACCTCGTCGCCCCTCGCGGGCTCACGCAGTGGGTCCGCAACATCGAGGCCGCCGGAACCGGCGAGCTGCGCGTCGGACGCCGGGTGGAGGCGTTCCGCGCCGTCCCCGTTGCCGCCGCCGACAAGGTCGACATCCTCCGTGACTACCTGCGCCACTGGAAGGCGGAAGTCGGCGTGTTCTTCGACGGTGTCGGCCCCGACGCCTCCGACGACCAGCTCGCCGCCATCGCGCCCGGCTACCCCGTATTCAAAGTCGAAGCCGCGTAACCCCCATCGAGCTCGAACCGGCGTGACTGGGGCATCACATGCATGCCTCACTCACGACGGTTCGGGGGTTTTGGTCGCGATGACGAGTCGCGTCGCTGCCCAGGGTCCGCCGTACCAGAAGCGCCAACCGAGATTGTGGGTCGCAACATCGAGTACGCCGAGCGCGCGCAGCGTCTCGGCGTACTCGCCCGTCGCCCGGAAATCGGCGACGAGGACGCGACCGCCGATTCGCACCGCGCGGTACGCCTCCTCGATCGCCCGCCGCCGGCCCTCGGCGTCGGGGATGTTGTGGATGGCCAGGCTCGACACCACGACGTCGGCGGCGCCGGTTGCAAACGGCAGCGCTCGCATGTCGCCGGTGCACAAACGCGCCTGGTCGATCACGCCCTCAATCGCGAGATTGCGGCGCGTCGCGTCGGAGTTATTGCCCGTCTGATCGACCCGTCGCCAGATGTCGACGCCGACCGCCCGGCCACGCGGCACACGTCGCGCGGCCCGCACCAACACCGCGCCGCGGCCACAGCCCAGGTCGACGATCGTCTCGTCGCCATCGAAGGGGAGTGCGGCGAGGAGCTCGGTCCAGACCGCGAGCTTCCCGCGCCGGGTCGTGTAGACGAAGCTGAGCCCGCTCAGCAGCGTGAACAGCCCGATCGCGAGCGGCACGGTCGCGGGCCGGGGCCCGATCGTCACCAGCAAGACGATGCCGCCCACGATCAACAGCGCGCCCCACCCGCAGAGGAAGATCGGCACGTACGGCGAGTCGAACCCGTAGTCCGCGCGCTCCCGGGTGGCCACGCCGCATTCTCACCCCCGCGCTCGCCTCGCGGAATAGAAGTAGTAACTACTTGTTCTTTGTGGTACCTTCCTAGGCAGAGTCAGGAGGTTCGCCATGAACCAACGAGTCGCACTCATCACCGGGGCGTCGCAGGGCCTGGGCCGGGCGCTGGCGGATGCCCTGGCCGACGACGGGTGGGCGCTCGTGATCGACGCCCGCCGGGCCGACTGCCTCGAGCCGGCCGCGTCGGCGCTGGCCGAACGCACCGCCGTCGTCTCGATCCCCGGCGACGTCGCCGACCCGACGCACCGCGCCCAGCTCGTCGAAGCCGTGCAGGCGCTCGGGCGCCTCGACCTGCTCGTGAACAACGCGAGCACCTTGGGCGAGAGCCCGTTGCCGGCGCTCGCCGACATCAGCCTCGACGTGTTCCGGCGCATCTACGAGGTCAACGTGGTGGCACCGCTCGCGCTGACGCAACTGCTGCTCTCACTTCTCGCAGCTTCGGGCGGAACAATCGTGAACGTCACGTCCGACGCCGCGGTCGAGGCGTACGAGAGTTGGGGCGGTTACGGCTCGTCGAAGGCTGCGTTCGACCAGCTGTCCGCTGTCCTCGCCGCCGAGCAACCGAACGTACGCGTGCTGGTGGTCGATCCCGGCGACATGCGCACCGAGATGCACCAAGACGCGTTTCCCGGCGAAGACATCTCCGACCGGCCGCTGCCTGCGGACGTCGTGCCCAATCTGGTCGCATTGATCAACGGAGACCATCCCAGTGGGCGGGTCCGGGCCGCGGAGGTCGTGTCATGACCATGGTGCTGGAGCCCCCGGCGCCGGTCGCGTCGGCGCTGGCGATCCCGCTCGATCTCTCGCTGGAAGCGCACGAGCCGCCCGAGGTATGGGGACGCGGTCGCGACAACGTGCGACTCCTCGTGTCGAACGGCGACACCGACGTCGAGCACGTGACGTTCCGCGATCTGCCCAGCATGCTGCGCGCCGGCGACGCGCTCGTCGTCAACACCTCGGCGACGATTCCCGCTGCGATCGACGGCACCTCGGCCAACGGCCGCGCGCTGCGGATCCACTTCTCCACCGAGATGCCCGGCGGCCTCTGGCTCGTCGAAGCCCGCGCGCCTGCCGGCGACACGACGGTCCCGTTCTTCGGCGACCTCACCGGCGCCGACATCACCCTCGCGGGTGGTGGGCACGTGCACCTCTTCGAGCGCTTCGCCGACTCGCGGCGGCTGTGGCTCGCGTCGCCGCACCTTGATGCGACCGTGCTCGACCACCTGGCCCGCTATGGCGAGCCGATCCGCTACAAGCACGCTCCCGGCAACTGGCCGCTGAGCGCGTACCAGCAGGTCTTCGGGGTCGAGCCGGGCAGCGCCGAGATGCCGAGCGCGTCCCGCCCGTTCACGGCCGAGATCGTCGTCGACCTCGCCCGCCGGGGTGTCACAATCGTGCCGGTCCTCTTGCACACTGGTGTCTCCTCGCTCGAAGCTCATGAGATGCCGTATCCCGAGCGCTACCGCGTGTCCGACGCGACGGCCGCGCACGTCAACGCCGTGCACCAGGCGGGTGGCCGCGTGATCGCGGCCGGTACCACCGTGGTCCGCGCGCTCGAGACCGTCACCGATGCACGCGGCGTCACGCATCCAGGCGTTGGGTGGACCGAGGTCGTCGTCACGCCCGAGCGCGGCGTGCACGCGGTCGACGGGCTGCTCACCGGTTGGCACGAACCGGAAGCCACGCACCTGCTCATGCTCGAAGCGATTGCCGGACGGCCCGCGCTGGAGCGTGCGTACGCCGAGGCGCATCGCGCCGGGTACCTGTGGCACGAGTTCGGCGACAGCCACCTGTTGCTTCCGGAGCGGGCGCGATGACCGACGATCGCGTCGCGCCGGCCATGCCCGAAGGGCGGCGCGCGGTGCTCTACGCGTTGCGCCGCCGCGGTCAGGCATCGGCCAATGACATCGCGCGGCAGCTCGACATGACCGTGAGCGGCGCGCGCCAGCATCTGAGCGCGTTGGTGGATGAGGGCTTCGCCCACGCAGGTGAGCTCCCGCGGCCCTCCGGTCAACGCGGGCGGGCCCAGCTCGCGTACACGGTTACCGAGAAGGCCGACGCGTTGTTTCCCAAGGCCTACGGCGAGCTCACCAACGAGTTGCTCGGCTACGCGTCGGAGGCCGATGCGGGCCTCATCGACACGCTGTTCGAACGCCGGCGCGACGAGCGCATCCGCAACGCGACCACCCGGCTCGCGAAGTGCCGGACGCTGAAGGCCAAGGTCGAGGAGCTGACTCGCATCCTCGACGGCGACGGGTACCTCGCGACCTGCGAGGTGCTCGGCCCGCGTCAGTTCCGGATCGTCGAGCACAACTGCGCGATCTGGGCGGTCGCACAGCGCTACGGCCAGGCGTGCTCCAGCGAGATCGAGTTCATCCGCTCCGTGTTGCCGGAAGCCGAGGTCGAGCGCGTGCAGCACATGGTCGCCGGTGCGCCGCATTGCGCGTACGAGGTGCGCGCCCGAGCGAAGACCGCGTAACCGGAACGGTCAGGTCGGCGAGTGGGTGAGACCGTAGCCATCTTGGCAGTGCGGTCCACCCCAGTGCTCGACGATCTTGCCGTCGCGCATCCGGAGGATCGCGGTGCCGTTGATGTTGACCGGCCGGCCCGACGGTTCCACGCCGTTGAACGCGGCGCCGGTGTGGGTCCCCTTCACGGTCCAGTTCGAGACGATGAGATCGTCCTGCTCGATGAGCAGGTCCACGGTGAAGGTCATGTCGGGGAACGCAGTGCGCGCGTCGTTCCATCACTTCACCTCCGAGCCGCGGATGTCGGTGCCGCTCACGGCGGGATTGATCCGGTCGGTCACGTGACTCGAGAACTCCGGGCCGAAGAATTCGTAGACGGCTTCTTCGTTTCCCCCGGCCATCGCTTCGCTGTACTTCCCGAGCAGGCGCAGATTCTCCGACATGGACCCTCCATCTGTCCGGCCACTTCTGTGGGATCGGCTCGGTGTGACCGTTGTCACCCTACTTTCGCGGCGGGCGTGGCGGCACGGTGGTCTAGCGTGCCTGTTGATGCGCGTACACGTGGTGGCAGAGAAGTGTCAGGGGCACAATCGCTGTTACGCGATAGCGCCGGACCTGTTCGACGTCGACGAGCTCGGCAACGCGCACGAGCTCAACGACGGTGTCGTTCCCGCCGAGCTCGAAGAGAAAGCTCGCATGGCCGTGGCCAACTGCCCTGAGTACGCGATCGAGATCTCGGAGTGAGTCGATGAAAAATCACCCGCCCGTAACCGACTTCGCCACCGACTTCGACCACACCGACCCGCAGTGGGTCGCCGATCCGTACCCGATCTGGGAGGAGCTGCGGCAGACGTGCCCGGTCGCGCACACCGATCGCTACGGCGGCGCATGGTTGCCGGTCACGCACGAAGGTGTCGCCGAGGTCGCGTACGACACCGAGAACTTCACGTCGCGCGATGTCGTGATGCACGAAGGGCGGCCCGGCGAGAACGACCTGCCCGCGCCCATCGGTGTCGCGCCGCCGATCACATCTGACCCGCCGTTCCACGCGCCGGCCCGCCGGATTCTGTTGCCCGCGTTCGCGCCCAAGCCCATCGCCGCGCTCGAGCCGTTCACGCGTGAGCTGTGCAACGAGCTGCTCGACGGGCTCGAGGGGAAGGACGTGCTCGACGCCGCGGTCGACTACGCGCAGCACATTCCCGTCGGTGTCATCGTGCGGATGCTCGGCTTCCCCCGGGAAGACGCCGACTTCTTCCGCAAGGTGATCAAGATCATTCTCGAAGACGTTGACATGACGGCCGAGGAGCGCCAGGCGCTGGAAGACGAGGGCGAGCTCGACGAATACCTCGACGCGCGCATCGAAGAGCACATCGCCAACCCGCGTGACGATCTCACGTCGTTCCTGCTCGACGCCGAGCTCGATGGCAACAAGCTCCACCCCGATCACGTGCGCGGCACGATGGTGTTGCTCATGGTCGCGGGCATCGACACGACGTGGTCGGCGATCGGCGCGTCGCTCTGGCACCTGGCGCAGAACCCGGCCGACCGCAAGCGGCTCGCGGCCGAGCCCGCGCTCATGGACACCGCGGTCGAGGAGTTCCTGCGCGCGTACGCGCCGGTCACGATGGCGCGCCTCGTGGCCAAGGACTTCGACTTCAACGGTTGCCCGATGAAGGAAGGCGACTGGCTCCTGCTCCCGTTCCCGGCCGCCAATCGCGATCCCGAAATGTTCCCCGACGCCGGCGAGGTGCACCTCGACCGCGTCGAGAACCGGCACAGCGCGTTCGGTCTCGGTATCCACCGTTGCCTCGGGTCGAACCTGGCGCGTATGGAGCTGAAGGTCGCGCTCGAGGAATGGATGAAGCGTTACCCGGACTTCGAGCTCGCCGATCCCAACGCCGTCACCTGGTCGGCCGGCCAAGTCCGCGGCCCCCGCACGATCCCAGTACGGATTCCCGGCTAGGCGCTGCGCGGTCAGCCCGCCAGGCGCTCGACCAGGGTCCCGGCGGCAGGCGCGGTCTGACCTCCTGGAGCGAGCCGTCGGGTCGCGGAATCGGAGCAGGAAATGAGTGCGACAGTCGTGCGCTACCAGGCCAAGGCCGACCGGGCCGACGAGAACCAGAAGCTCATCGAAGCCGTGTTCGCCGACCTGGAGGCGCGTCAGCCCGATGGCTTCACCTACAAGGTCTTCCGGCTCGAGGACGGTGTGAGCTTCGTGCACGTGGTGATCGAGCACGACGACGTCGAGAAGCCCGACTCGTTGCAAGACGTGCCGGCCTTCCGGGCCTTCGTGGCGGAGATCGCCGACCGCTGCGACGTTCCTCCGCTCGCGATGGGGGCAACCGTCGTCGGCGGCTACCGCTGATTGTCCGGCGAAACGGGTGAGAACCCGGGCCGGGGCCGGTTCTGTCCGATGAGCAGCTTTGCCCATCCGGTCGGGCCCCGGGCGCGTCGAAGAGATGGTGAGGGCGTGAGCTCAGCCCTCGTCTGCCGGCGCGCCGGTCCTCGCGGATCGGATCGGCCGGCGCAGCTAGCGATGTCACTCGACGAGCGCGTCCTCGCAGTCTGACCATCGCCCGGCCCCGGAGGGCCAAGGGAGGTAGGACTGTGGCCAAGGCGAACACTCGAGAGGGTCGCGCGCACCTGCGCGGCGTCGAGAACGACGAGCGCGTCGAACCGTGGTCGCCCGAGCCGGAGGCCATCGCGACCGAAGTCGCCGCGGCCGTCATGGCGGTCGGGTCGTTGCCGGAGGAGTCTCCCGAGGCTGCCGACCCGATCGAAGACGCCCCGGACCAGACGTCGGCGACGAACCCCGACGTTCGTTACGGCGTCGCGGCATCCGAGCTCGCGTACGCCGACGACGCGCCGTGGACGCAACCCGTCGACCGCGGGGGCAAGTTCGGTCGCGTCGGCCAGGCGATGGTCGACCGCGGTCTGATCACGACCGCGCAGCTCGACGAAGCGCTCGAGCTCCAACGCACGACCGGACGCCGCGTGGGCGACTCGCTGGTCGAGATCGGCGCGGTCTCCCGCTTCGAGCTCACGCGCGTGCTCGCCGACCATCTCGGCGTCCCGTTCGTCGATCTCCGGGCCCGACCGCCCGACCCGATGCTCGCGTCGATCCTTCCCGAAGATTTGGCGCGGCGATACCGCGCCCTGCCGATCACGCACTGGGAAGACCAGGTCGTCGTCGCGATGGCGAATCCCAACGACCTCTTCGCGCTCGACGATCTGCGCATGGTGATTCACCTGCCGATCATCGCCGCCATGGCCGACGAAGAAGATCTCGCGGCTGCGATCGAGCGCGTCTACCAGGGCTCGACCGTCGAGATGACCGTCGACGATGCCGTCGACGACTACGAGAGCTTGCAGGACATCGGTCCGGTCGACGCCGTCACCGAGAGCGACGGGCCGGTCATCCGGCTCGTCAACGCGTTGATGGAGCAGGCGGTCGCCGATCACGCATCCGACTTGCACGTGGAGCCGAACTCCAAGATCGTCGCGATCCGGTTCCGTATCGACGGCGTGTTGCACGACATCTCCGAAGTCCCGCTCGCCGTGTTGCGCCCGCTCGTCAGCCGGTTGAAGATCCTCGGCGATCTCGACATCGCGCAGACCCGAATGGCGCAAGACGGCCGATTCTCGGTGAAGATCCAGGGGCGGCCGGTCGACGTGCGCGTCGTGACCGTGCCGACCGCGGCCGGAGAGTCGGTGGTGTTGCGTCTGCTCGACCCCGTGCGCGACGCGCTCGACGTGTCGAGCCTCGGACTCAGTCCCGAGGAAGAGGCGCGCTTCATTCCTGCGTTCCACGCGCCGCAAGGTGCGGTGTTCATCACCGGCCCGACCGGTTCCGGCAAGACGTCGACGGTCTACGCGGTGATGTCGCAGATCAACACGCGCACCAAGAGCATCGTCTCCGTCGAGGACCCCGTTGAATACCGCCTCGACGGTGTGAAGCAGATCCAGATCAACCCGCGTGCCGGCGTGATGTTCCCGAACGCGCTGCGTTCGATCCTGCGCGCCGACCCCGACGTGGTGCTCATCGGTGAGGTGCGTGACGCGGAGACAGCGCGCATCGCCGCCGATGCGTCGATCACCGGTCACCTCGTGCTGTCGACCGTGCACACGAACAGTGCCGCGGCGACGCCGATGCGGCTCGTCGACATGGGTGTCGAGCCGTACCTGGTCGCGTCGGCGCTCACGATGGTCGCCGGGCAACGCTTGGCTCGCCGGTTGTGCGAGAAGTGCGCGGTGCTCGACGAGCATCCCGACTACGAGCTGTTGCGCCGGATGGGCGCCGACGACGCGATGCTCGAGAACGCGACGATTCGCGTGGCGGTCGGCTGTCCGGCGTGCCGGGCCAGCGGGTACCGCGGCCGGGTCGCGCTCCTCGAGATCATGCCGGTGACCGAAGGCATCAGCCGGATGATCGTCGAGCGGGCGGCGAGCGTCGACATCGAGCGCTTCGCAGTCGAAGAAGGCATGCTGACGTTGCGCGCCGCCGCGCTCCAGCGGATCGCCCGGGGCATGCTCAGCGCCGAGGAGATGCTGCGCGTGATCGCGTAAGAACCGGCGACAAATCGGGCGGGGGCGACTACCGTCTTGCCCGTGGTGGCAGTCGTTCTGCTCCTGCTGGTCGTGGCGATCTCCCTCGTCACGTACGTTTCCGCGATCGTCAGCGCGAGCCGCTGGTCGGAGGCGGCCTACAAGTTGGCCGGACGCAACAAGGTCAGCGACGTCGTGCTGATCGTCATCACCGGCGTCGTCGGCGGCACCTACTACTGGCTCGTGATCCGGCGCGAGCTCGAGCCGGCACGCGTTCGTCAGCCGAAGAGCTTCGCGTAGTCGATGGACGCCCAGCGTTGCGGCAGCAGCGCGAACGTGAGGTCGGCTTCGCCGCGCGTCGACTCGAAGTAGAGCTCGCCGAACTCCTCGCCGAGGTAGCGGTGAGCGCGTTCGCGGCGCGCTTCGTCGGTTGAGACGCCGACTTCGGTGACGGGCCCTTCCATGGTCACGTACGAGTAGGGCGCGACCTCCGACTGCACGCACATGGTGGCGCGGCCCGCGGCGCGGAGCAGCTCGGTCTTCTTCGACGCTTCGCCCACCGAGAACGTGATCGTGTTGTCGGCTTCGACCGTGTACCAGACGGGGTTGGAGACCGGCCCCCGATTCGGTGCCTCGATGCTGAGGACGCCGATGCGCGGCGTGTCCCTGACGAAGGCGAGTCGCTGCTCGGGGTCCATGCTCAGTTCCATGGCGGGAGGCTAGGCCGCGGGCCTGCGCGAGACTGAGGCGTGCGGCCCTCGTTGCGACCCGTTGCCTCCGGCTTCGTCGTGTTCGGGTTCTTCGCGGGCGCGTTCGCCGTGGCCGCGATCGACATCGAGCGGTCGTTCGACCTCTCCGACGCCGGGCTCGGGCTCTTACAGGGGACCGGCATCTTCGCCGGGACCTGCATCGCCGCGGTCGGCGGGATCATCATCGATCGCTGGGGCGCGGGAGTGACGTTCGCGCGGACCCTCATCGTCTGGGGTTCGATGATCGCGGTGCAGGCGTTTGCCCCGCACCTGGGGCTGTTCGCGCCCGCGTTCACGATCACAATCGCGGCGGGCGGGCTTATCGACGTGGTGATCAACGTGACGGCCGCCGACGCGCTCGCACACGAGCCCGCGCAGCTCGTGCGCTTCCACGCGCTGTGGAACGGGGCGTGCGTGCTCGGGGCGATCGTAACGGGGATCGTGCTGCGATTGGGCGCGTCGTGGCGGGTGGTGTGGGCAGGGCTTGCCGTGGTGGCGATCGTCGACGCGTTGGTGACGTATCGCGCTCGCATCCCCGAACCGGCGCGCGGTGAGCACCCGTCGATGATCCGGGCGCTGATCGGTCTGCGCCATGAGGGCCTGACGGTGTTGGCGTTGGTCTTCGCAGCTTCGGCGATGGTCGAGGGCGGCATTTTGACGTGGGGCGTGCTCTACTTGCGCGCCCACACCGGTGTCGGCGTGATCGCGGGGGTCGGCGCCTTCGTGGTGGGCAACGGTCTCGCGACGGCGACGCGTCTAGGAAGCGGTGGGGCAGTAAGGCGGCTGGGTACTCGCCGAACGGTCGCGTTAGGCGCCGGGATCACCGCGGTCGGCATCGCGACGGAGGTGGTAAGCGCCGTGCCGTTCATCGCCGCCGCGGGTTTGGCCGCAGCCAGCCTCGGCATCTCCGTCGTCTGGCCGTTGCTCATGGCCGACGTGAGCAACGAGGCACGACACCCCGCGCTGGCAATCGGAGGTGTAACCGCCGCCGGCTACCTCGGCATGGTCGCCGGCCCACCTCTGGTTGGCACGATGTCCGACGCCTTCGGACGCCCAACCGGTTTGATGATCCTGGCTTGCATCGCGCTGTTCGTCGCGATCACCCCCGCTCACGTGCGAACGAGCGCGCGCGACGCGGCGGTCAGATGAAAACGTCGAGCAGCGCGACGGATGCGTTGGAGTTGCTCGACGCTGCCGTCGCGGGTCTCGAGGGGGAGGAACGTGACGGGCAGCGTGAGCTCGCGACCGCCGTCGTCGAAGCGCTGGACGTGGGGCACCACCTTGTGGCGGAGGCGCCGACTGGTTCCGGGAAGAGCCTCGCTTACCTCGCGCCGGCGGTTGCCTCTGGGTTGAAAGTCGTGGTCGCGACGTCGACGATCGCGCTGCAGCAGCAGCTGGTGGGCAAGGACCTGCCGGCTCTGCGGCGGCACGGATCGGTGCCGTTCACGTTCGCGCTGCTGAAGGGGCGGTCGAACTACCTCTGTTGGGCAAAGCTGCGAGCGGCCGCGAAGCCCGATGCTTTATTCGATCAGCCCGTGATCGCGGCGTTCTCGACGCAGCTCGGGCGGCTCGAGGCGTTCGCCAAGACTTCCGAAACCGGCGACCGTGCCGAGGTCGAGGATGCGATTGCCGATTCCTCGTGGGCGGCGGTGAGCTGCACCGCAATGGAATGCCCGGGCCGGAGTAACTGCGGCGACGGCGACGGCTGCTTTGCCGAGAAGGCGCGGGAGCGCGCCCAGGGCGTCGACATCCTCGTCGTCAATCACGCTCTCTACTGCGCGCACCTCTCGTCGCACGGCAATGTGCTCCCCGAGCACGATCTCGTGATCCTCGACGAGGCCCACGCCTTCGCCGACAACGCGACCAGCGCGTTCGGCGCCGATCTCTCGCCCGACATCCTCGTCCGTCTGTCGGGGATGCTCGCCCGCGCCGGTGTCGGCCCGAAGCTCGTCGACGCGCTGTCGAACGCGGCCAAGCATCTCGGCAACGTCGTCGAAAGGCGTGAGGGTCGCGTCGACGTGGCCGATGACGAACAACTGAGCACCGCGCTGCACTCGGCCGCGGAACACCTCAACGCGGCCAACGCCAAGCTCGGTCGGCCCGACACCGACCAAGGCAAGCGCGCGTCACAGCTCGCGGTCGCGCGGCTCGAGGTGTTGCGACGACTGGGCGCGCCGGCCGAGGAAGACGTCGTGTGGATCGAGAAGGTCCGCAGCTCGCACCGCCTCCGCGTCGCTCCGGTGGCGGTCGGCGGCGCGGTCGGTGCGCGCCTGCTCGACACGAAACCGGTGATCGCGGTGTCGGCGACGCTCGGTGGCGCGCCGCCCTTCCCCGGCTTCGCGTTCGCGATGGGCTTCGACCCGGCCGCGTCACCCGGCACGTGGGGCGAGAAGAACGACGACGGCGAACGCGACTCGCAAACGGGACGCGGCTACGTGCCGTTGCAGACACTGTCGTCATTCGACTGGAAGGAACAGGGACTCCTCTACGTCGGCAAGGACCTGCCCGATCCCGGCCGCGCTCGCGACGCGTGGGTGGAGCAGGCAAGCGACCGCTTGTGCCGCTTGGTGGAAGCCGCGGGCGGGCGCGCGCTCGTGCTCTGCACCTCGCACGCCAACGTGCGCGTGTTCGCCGACCTGCTGCGCGAACGCACGACGCACGACATTTTGGCCCAGGGTGACGCCGACGTCGGCCGCCTCACGCGCTCGTTCGTGGAGGACGAAGCGTCGGTGCTCGTCGGCACCCGTTCGTTCTGGCAGGGGATCGACGCACCCGGTGTCTCGTGCGTGCTGGTGGTCATCGACCGCATCCCGTTCCCGTCACCGGGCGAGCCGTTGCACGCGGCGCGCCGCGATCGAGCGACCGCGCTCGGCCTGAATGCGTTCGGCACCGTCGACTTGCCCGCCGCGGCGCTGGTGCTCGCGCAGGGCGCCGGCCGGCTGATCCGCACGCGCAACGACCGCGGCGTCGTTGCGGTGCTCGACTCGCGTCTCGCGCTCAAGGACTATCGCCACCAGCTCCTCACCGCGATCCCGCCGTTGCGGCGCAGCGTCGACCTCGACGAAGCGTGCGCGTTCCTCGAAGACGCGGCCTCGAGCGTGCCGGCGGCGTCAGTGATGTCCGCCGACGAACCGTCATCGCTGCCGTCGATGGCAGACGCGGTCGCGATTCGCGACGCGGTCGCCTGCCCGGAGTGTGGCGTGAAGGCCGGCGATCGTTGCCTCGACTCCTCCGGCTTCACGCTGACGTTCCCGCACGACGCGCGCAGAGCTGCGATGCAGGACGCGTAGCTGCCTACTGTTGTCGCAACGATCCGAAGGGCAGGTTGCAATGCCGAGGCACGACGTAGACATGCGAATTCCCACCTCGAAGGTCGTGCTCCACGCCGACGTCGTGTTCGAGGTCCGCAGCGACGGCGAGAAGCTCGGCGAGCTCCGGATCAGCCAAGGTGGCGTCGACTGGCGGCCCGGCAACGCGCAGATCGCGGCCAAGCTGCGCTGGGAGCAGTTCGCCAAGCTGATGGACGAACGCCGCCTCTAGCCCGCCCTCGGGGTGAGTGTCTCACCCTCACTGCAGACTCGTGAGAGACGCGGGAGGGCGATGTGAGCCACGAGTACGACCAAGAGATCAAGCGGCTGGCCGGCTGGATCCGCGATCCGGCCAATGCCGAGCCGTGCGCCGGGTTTCCGATCGACGCCGACCTCGCGTCCAAGCCGGGTATCTACGCGTGGCACGGCGACGACGACGCCCGCGACCTGCTGGGCGCTGCGCTCGGGCCGGTGGAGACGAGCCCGCTCTATCTCGGGCGCACCAACGGGATCCTGCACACCCGGATCGCCCGGGAACACCTGCACAACACGAGGTCGTCGACGCTCCGGCGCTCGCTGGCCACGATGTTGTGGGAGGAGCTCGACATTCGGCGGGCGGGCCGCAACACGATCGACGCCGACAGCAACGCCCGGCTCACGGCCTGGATGCTCGAGCACCTCAGCGTGAGTGTCGTTCCGGTGGTCGAGCGAGCCAATGTCGCGACCATCGAGACCGATGTCCTCGACCATCTCGATCCGCCGCTCAACCTCGTCAATGTGGCGAACAGCCCGGGCCGGACGCGGCTGCGCGCCTTGCGTCGCCGGCACCTCGCCGGGCAACGCGACACCGGCCAGCACGCCCGCCAGCTCCACATGCTCCAGGCCGCCGAAGCCCGCGATCCCGGGGTCGTCGTCCCGATAACGCGCGCGACCGGGAAGGGAAGCAAACGGTCGAGAGCGGTGCGTCAATCCTTCTGGACGCCGGCGGGCGCCGACGGCGGCGCCTAACCCGTCAGCTCAGACGCCCGCGGCGTTGGCGACCATCGAGAGCATCGTGTACTGACCGACGACGAACAGGATTTCGACGAGCGCGGGCTTGTCGTAGTGGGCGGCGAGGTTCGTCCATGCCTTGTCCTTCACGTGGTCGTGCTTGTGCAGGTCGTCGGCAGCGTGGAGCAGCGCGAGCTGGGCATCGGTCCACTCGAACTCGTCGGTCGGCTCCGCGGCGGCGGTGATCGCCTCCTCGCCGAGCCCGGCGTCTCTCGCGTACTCGACGTGCTCGACCCACTCGAACTCGGACTTACAGTTCGATGAAACGCGCAGCGCCAACAGCTCATGGTCACGATTCGACAACACACCGTTCAGCGCGAGCGCGGCCGCCCAGCCGAGGAACGGCGCGAGCAGATCCGGCTGGTAGGCGAGCACCGCCATGGTCTTCGCCGGCTCCCGGCCCGGGCGCGCGATCGCGGCCACGAGCTCCTCCGCGTCGATGCGCAGCTCGCCGGGTTCGGGGAGCGGAATTCTCGGCTCGGGGGTCATCTCCTCTTCCTCTCTGCGGATAGCGTCGAAGCGTGGACCCGGCTTCGATCCTGCTCACCGACAAGGTCGTCATCGTGACGGGCGCGGCGCGTGGAATCGGCAAGGCCACCGCGGAAATGTGTACGCAGTTCGGCGCGACCGTCGCGACCTGCGACCGGGAAGCGCAAGACGTGAACGCGGCGGTCTCGGCGCTGTTCGACGTACGCGATAGCGACGCCCGTGAGGTGTTCGTCGAAGGTGTCGTCAACAAGTTCGGCGGCATCGACGTGCTCGTCAACAACGCGGGCGGCACCTTCTTCTCGTCGTTCCTCGATGTCACCGAAAAGGGCGACACCACGATGTTCGCCGAGAACTTCGGCCACATCACCGCCCTGATTCGCAACGTCGTCCCCGAAATGCCGCCGGGCGGCGCCATCGTCAACCTGACGTCGATCGAAGCGCACCAGGCCGCGCCCGGCTTCGCCATCTACGGCGCGATGAAGGCCGCCCTCGCGCACCTCACCCGCACGCTCGCCCTCGAGCTCGCGCCGCACGGCATCCGGGTCAACGCGATCGCACCCGACGCGATCTCGACCGGCGGCGACGTCGACGTGCGCGCCGAGATGCTCGCGGGCGGCGCGGCCTACGACCCGGCGGTGATGCCGCCTCTCGGCTTCCT
Organism: Acidimicrobiia bacterium; assembly: GCA_038320885.1. GTDB lineage: Bacteria > Actinomycetota > Acidimicrobiia > IMCC26256 > PALSA-610 > JBBQER01. The sequence continues at coordinate 33,316 of JBBQER010000002.1, read as the reverse complement.
GGGCGACCCCGAAGACGCCGCCGCGGTGGTGGTGTTCCTCGCCAGCGAGATGGCGCGCTTCGTGACCGGCACGACCGTGCACGTCGACGGGGGCAACTGGGCCGCCGGCGGCTGGCGCCGAATCGAAGATCAGGACTGATCGACCACCCCGGCTCACGCGCCGCTGCGCGTGTCTTCGAGCCAGGTCGGCATGTCGATCGGCGGGTTCGGGAGTTGCTCGACGCCGCGCTCGGCGAGGAAGCGTTCGTAGCCCTCCGGATCCGCCTGGAACGACCGCGGGTCCCCCATCATCACCTCGAACAGCTCGACGCCGGCGGGGCCGGCAACGAACGGTCCGAACGTGTCGCCCTGATCGAGCGCGATGTGCGTGCCCTTCACGCAGCGCACGTCGCCACACGCCATCTCGCCTTCGAGCACGAAGATCACATGGTTGCTGTGGTGACCGTGCGGCTGCACGATCATGCCCGGATCCCACTTCGCGTAGAGCGAAAGGAACTCGGGTGAGAAGTCGAGCCACTTCTCGCGCACCGAAACGTCGCGTTCGCCGTGACGCTGGCGGCGCACTTCCTGCCAGGTCAGATCGTCAAGGTGGACGAAGCGCGGACTGTCCGCCATCACCATCTCCCGTTGCTCGGCGAGAACCGAGGCGACACTACCGACGCTCCCGCGCGACGTCGCGGGCTCGGACTGCCGGCGTGGTTGTGCTTCGTTGCTACAGCGGCGGGCCGAGCGGCAGCTTGGGGCCGAGGAACGGATCCGGGCGGCCGGGCAACGGGAGCGGAGGGACCGTGATCACCGGCGAAGGTTCCGGCTCCGGTTCGGGCGTCGGTGCCGGGACGGGAACCGGTGTTGGAGCCGGGATCGGATCGGGCGGCGGTGGGGGGTTGCCGCCGCGGTCCTTCGGGGGGTTCCGGTCGGGCGGCTTCGGGACGCCGGGGTCGGTCACCGGCGGGCGACCGCGTGAGACACGCGTTACGCCGGTACCGGACGCGTGGGTTCCACCATCGGAATTCGAGGCGACCACGTCATGCGACTCGCGTTTGGGTTGACCGTCGGAGGCGAGGACGACACTGCCGGCGCTCCCGTGGGTGGATCCGTCGGTTGGGAGTGCGGCTCGCGCCTTGCTGTGCGTACGGCCCATGAAGGGTGCCGCTGCGAACTGCTGCACGAGACCGGGGCGGCTCGGGTCGACCCAATCGCTGCCGCCCGCGGAGTGGGGTGTGGTCGCGCCCGTTTGGAGGGCCACCGCGGTCAGCCCCAACAACCCAGCGCACCACGCGCTTGCGAACTTGAACGGTCGCATGTTCCTCCCTGGATCAGGTAGGGAGGAACATGCACGCCGGCCGGACAGAACGCCCTCCCATCGAGGACTATCCGTCCGCCGAGCGGGTGTCAGACTGATATTGCGACGAGTTCGTTCGCGAGTGCGGCGAATTCCTCGTGCCTACCCGCGCGCCTTCGCTGTCGCGCCCCTCCCGCGTCACATCGCCCGGGCCCGAAAGACCTGACCGGCCGCTTCGCTCTCGGGTGCGGCCGCGATCTGGTTCAGCGCCCGCGCGGTCTCATCGGCGGCGTCGTGGGCGAGCGCGAAGTAGCGCTGGATGTGGCGCCCGGTCCAGCGCTCGAGCCGGCGGGCCCGCGGGCGAACACAGAGCCGGGTCGCGTCGTCGGACCACGCGCCGACCTCGATCTCGACTCTCGCCACGAGGTGGCCGCGTTGGTTCAGGAGGCGTCCGTTGGCGCGCCACGACAACGAGTGCCAGCAGAGCGACGGCCGCCACGGCGTCTCGACGCAGAGCGCGCCGTCGCGCCCGAGCCCGATGCGGGTGTCGACTGCGAGCGCGTCGCTGCGGCGCAGCGCGTCCTGCACTGCGTGCGGGGGCTGGTTGACCCGTCGTTCCACGACAAAAGTCGGCCAAGTGAGCAACATCACGATCTCCTTCGTGGCAGGCGAGACTCCGCTCTCGCCAACCGCCCTTTGGGTCCCTTGCCCCAGATTCGCACCCATCAAACAAATGCCTGATTAGTTGTGTTCGCGCAGAATCGGCGCAATGACTAAAGATCTGTGACCACTGCATAGGCTCACCCGAATGGCCATCACGGACGCGCCCGCGGCAGTAGAAGCCGCGCCCACGCTTGATCCGCGCCGGTGGTGGATGCTCGGAGTGCTCTGCCTGAGCCTGCTCATCGTGTTCGTCGGAAACTCGAGTCTCAACGTCACGATCCCCACGCTCTCGCGCGATCTCCACGCCTCCGAGTCGCAGCTGCAATGGGTGGTCGCGAGCTACTCGCTCGTCTTCGCCGGGTTGTTGTTCTCGACCGGCGCGCTCGGCGACCGCTTCGGCCGCAAGGGTGCGTTGCAGTTCGGTCTCGTCGGCTTCCTCGCGGGCGCCGGCCTGGCGTCGGCGTCGACCGCGATGTGGCAGCTGATCGCGTGCCGGGCCCTGATGGGCGCGGCCGCCGCGTTCATCATGCCGAGCACGTTGTCGATCATCGTGAACGTGTTCCCGGCCGAGGAACGCACCAAGGCGATCGCGTTCTGGGCCGCGACAACGGGCGCCGCAGGCGCAGTCGGGCCGGTCGCGAGCGGCTGGCTGCTCGGGCACTTCTGGTTCGGGTCGGTATTCCTCGTGAACATCCCGATCATCGTGCTCGCGCTCGTGCTCGGGTACTTCCTCGTGCCCAAGTCGAAGGATCCCGCGCAGGCGCGCCTCGATCCGGTGGGCGCGGGCTTGTCGATCGTCGGGATCTCCACGCTGGTGTACGGGTTGATCGAGGGGCCGAGCAACGGCTGGGCCAGCGGGACGACCCTTGGCGCCTTTGCGATCGCGTTGGTCGTGCTCGGCCTGTTCGCGGCGTGGGAGTTGCGCGTCGACGAGCCGATGCTCGACCTGCACTTCTTCCGCAACCCCGCGTTCAGCACGGGAACCGGCGGCATGATCCTCGTCTTCATGGCGATGTTCGGCGTGATGTTCCTCATCACGCAGTACTTCCAGCTCGTCCTCGGCTACAGCCCGCTCAGCGCGGCGCTGCGACTGCTGCCGATGGCGCCGATCATGATCATCGTCGCGCCGCTCACGCCGCGGTTGAGCGCGCGCTTCGGCGCCAACCGCGTCGTGACGACGGGGCTCGTCATCGTCGCCATCGGTCTGCTCTCGTTCCGCACGCTCGGCTTGCACACGGCGTACCTGCAGGTGCTCGCGAACATGTGCCTGCTGGTGACGGGCATCGCGCTCACGATGTCGCCGATGACGGCGGCGATCATGTCGTCGGTGCCGCCCCGGCGCGCCGGTGCCGGTTCGGCGATGAACGACGCCACCCGCGAGCTCGGTGGCTCCTTGGGAATCGCGGTGCTCGGCAGCTTGGCCGCCACCCGTTACGACAATTCGCTGAACCACACGCTGGCCGGGTTGACGGGCGCGCAGCGCACCAAGGCCCGGAGCTCGCTCGCCGGCGCGTTGAACGTGGCGGACAACCTGCGCGGCGCCTCGGCCCGGGCGCTCACGACCGCCGCCCAGCACGCGTTCGTGAACGGAGTGCACCTGGCCGTGACCGGGGGTGCGATCCTCGTGGGCGTTTCCGCGATCGCGGTGGCACGATGGCTGCCGCGGGAGTTCACGCACGAGGGCGTGGACGTGGCGGTGGTCGAGGAGTTCATATGACGGTTACCCCGGAAGTGCGAGCGGCGCGGGAAGCCGTGGTGCGCGAGCACATGGACTCCGAGAACCGTCAGGACTTTGAAGCGACGATGGCGACGTTCGCGCACCCGCGCTACGAGCTCATCGCCACGGGCGAGGTCCACGACGGCGCAGACGCGGTGCGCGCCTACTACGCGTCGTCGCGAACCGCGTTCGCTGACCAGCGCAACGAGGTGATCGCGATCCATCACGCCGACGACGGCGTGTTCGTGGAATTCGACCTGCTCGGCACCCACACGGGCGAGCTCGCGGGCATCGAACCGACCGGACGCGAATTCCGCTGCCGGATGGTCGCGCTCTTCTTGTTCGACGGCGATCGCATCAACTGCGAGCGCGTCTATTTCGATTCGGGCACGATCCTGCGCCAGCTCGGAGTCCGCTGACTTAGTGCACCTTCTTGCGCTGCATCACGAGGAACATCACGAGCGCGGCGATCACGACGACGCCGAGGATGGGGATCAGCATGGGTCTCCTTGTCTCAAGCCCGCCGGGGCCACGTCAGAGATCGGCTGAACCATCCGCCGGACTTGAATTCACGATTTTGAGGATGTCTTCGCCGTAGCGTTCGAGCTTGGTCGGGCCGATCCCCGAGATGCGGCTCAGCTCCCGCTCGGTGCGGGGCCGGGCCGCGGCGATCTCGGCGACGGTCGCGTTGCTCAACACGACGTACGCGGGAACGCGGTCGGCGCGGCTGCGCTCGAGTCGCCAGGCCCGCAGGGCCTCGTCGGTCGGGTCGGAGCCGGGCGTAGTGAAGCTGCCGGTAGGAGCCGTCCGGCGTGACCGCTCGAGCCGGCTTTCTGCCGCCGCGGTCGCGTCGAACGGTTGCGGCTCCCGTGCGAGGTCGTCGACGAACGGGGTCTCGGCCGCCTCGTCGGCGAGGAGCACCACTTGCTCGCGGCACCGCGTGAGCGCGACGTGGAACACACGTCGCTCCTCCTCGAGGTCGTCGGTGAGGCGGTGGGGCATGAGGCCGTCGTGCGCGCCGAACACGATCACGCGGTCCCATTCGAGGCCCTTCACCCGGTGCACGGTCGCGAGCGTGACCTGCCCGGGCGCGCGGGGATCGTCGGTGACCGATACTCCCTGCAGGTGCTCACGCAGCCACACCTCGAAGGTCGCGGGTTCCGGATGGACCGACGCAATCGAGATGAGCGCGGTGAGATCGTCGAGATGCGACGCGTCGCGACCGCGGCCCGAGTTGTCGAGCGTGCTCATCGCGGCGCCGAGCCCGATGTCGTCGCGAACCGCGCGCAACACCGTTGCCGCGTCGTCGGACGCGATCTGCGTCGCGAGCCGGTCGAGATCGTCGGCGAACTCCTGGATCCGGTCGGTATCGGCCGAGTTGAGCGTGTTGCCGTGGGCCCGCAACGACGCGAGGGTCCAGCGCCGGTTGCGGATCGTGTCGACGACCCGAGCCGTGATGCGCCGGTTCGGGCGCCGCACCACCTCGGCGAGGTCGCCGCCGCGGAGCTGGCCGCGTTCGGCCACCGCACTCGCGATGCGCAGGTAGGCGAGCGCACTGCGCACGCCGGTGCGGCGGAGGAAGTTCTCGCCGACCGCCGCGGTCACGGGGAGGCCTCGGTCATGGGCGAGTACCTGCACCGCGAGCAGCCCCGCGTTCACCCGGCACAACACGGCGATCTTCTCGGGTTCGATCCCGGCCGTGAACCATGCCTCGAGGAGGTCGGCCGCGTGCGGGGCCAGGTCTTCGCCCGGGCGGCGCGTGACCAGGAGCGCGTCCGCGGACGCGGCATCGGATTCGCGCCCGGCGCGGATGACCTTGGCGACGCGCCGCCGGTTGTGCGCCAGCAACGTGCGCGCGGAATCGACCACGACCGGCGGGCAGCGGTAGTTGACCTCGAGCGGGTGGTCGGCCGCGCCGGGAAAGTACGTGTCGAAGTCGATCAGGAAGTCGGGATTCGCGCCCGCGTAACCGTAGATCACCTGGTCGTCGTCGCCGACCCCGAACACGTCGTAGGCGGGGGCCGCGATCAGGCGGACGAGAAGCAAGTGGGCGGGGCGGAGATCCTGGAACTCATCGACCAGGAGATGGCGACACTCGCGTTGCAACGCGCCACGTAACGCGGGATCGCGGCAGAGCGCATCGATCGCGCGCGCGATCTGACCGTCGAAGTCGGTCGCGTTGTCACGCTCGAGCCCGTCTTGGTAGGCGTCGAACATCGCGGCGAAGCCTTCGACGTCGCCGCGCTGCCGCTCGACGTGCGCGGGGGAGCGCAGCCCGAGCTGCACTTCCTCGAGCGCTTCGAGGTAGGGCCGGAGGGCGTCGGTGTTGGCGCGGAACGTGAGCTCGAGGTGCGGTTCGATGCGCTCGCGTATCTCGCGCTCGTCGAGCACGCGCACGCCCGGACGGGCCCGGCGCACGATCTCGTAGCCGAGCGAGTTGAGCGTGCGGACCTTGTGCCGGGCGCCGCCGGGGAGATCGGCCAGGCGGTCCTGCATCTCCGCACCCGCGCGCCGGTTGTACGCGAGGGCGCACACGTTCGCCGCGTCGTAGCCGCGGTCGACCACCAGGTGGCGGAACCGGGCGGTCAGCACCGTCGTCTTGCCCGAACCCGCGGGCGCCAGGATGCGGGCCGGTCCGCCCGCGTGCAGCACCGCGGCGCGTTGGTCGGGTGCGAGGCGCGGAAGGTCGGCGTTCTCGGCCGGCTCGACATCGGGGCGCAGGCTGCCGGACGCGATCGCGACGCGATGCAGGATGCGCGCATCGGTGATCAACCCCGCGGCGCGCGGCCCACCGTCGCACCAGGCCGGTGTGCCGTCGGGGAGCAGCACGTCGGCCGGTCCGCCCGCGGTTGCGCCGAGCCGCTGGGCTTCGGCAGCGGCACCCCACCGCGGCGCGCCGTCACGCGCGTCGTAGTTGTTGGCGCGCACGAGGAAGTACGCTCGGTCCCGCGCGAAGTCGAAGCGAGGGGTGAGCTCGTGCGCGATGCGGTCGTCACGCTCGGGCTGGCTCAGCGCCTCCCGCGGGACGCGCAAGTCGACGACCACCGGCGTTCGGGTCGACCAGAGCGAGTGGAGCCGGTCGACGGTCTCGCGCGGGCTTTGCAGCACCGCGTCGTCGACGACCACGCGGGCGGCGTCGGCCCACGGTTCGGGCGCGGGCGCGCCCGACTCGACAATGACCCCGCGCCCGAGCGCGGCCGGACCGGGGGGTGACGACACGTTCCGCATGGTTTCACGCGGCTGCGACGCCGGCCGGAACCCCGCACGCGGCGGGGTCCGGCGTGCGATGCTGCCCGGCATGCCGACCCGCCTGGTGCTCCGTCTCGTTCCCGTCCTTGCCGTGATCGTGCTGAGCGGCGGTGCCTGCTCCTCGTCGGGCTCGACCAAGGCGACGCCCAGGGGCGCGAGCACGACCACGCCGACCACGACCACGCCGGCGCCGAAGGCGCTCGCCCCGATCCGGCGCGTGTTCCTCATCAACCTCGAGAACGAGAGCTTCGACACCACGTGGGGTCCGTCGTCACCCGCGACATACTTGAACAAGACCCTCCGCCCGCTTGGGCAGCTGCTCACGCAGTACTTCGCGATCGGCCACGCGAGCCTCGACAACTACATCGCCCAGATCAGCGGCCAGGCGCCGAACCCGCAGACGCAATCGGACTGCACCACGTTCACGGAATTCGTTTCGACCGGCACCGGCGCCTACGGCCAGGCGCTCGGCGAGGGATGCGCCTACCCCAAGTCGGTGCCCACGATTGCCGACCAGCTCGAAGCCGTCGGCTTCACGTGGAAGTCGTACCAGGAAGACATGGCCAATTCCGCGACCGAGCCGAAGACGTGCCGCCATCCGGCGATCGGCCAAGGTGACTCCACCCTGATCGCGCGCCCGGGCGACATGTACGCGACGCGGCACAACCCGTTCGTGTACTTCCACTCCGTGATCGACGAGCCGAGCTGCGCGAAGAACGTCGTCGGTCTCGATGCCCTGAAGAGGGATCTGGGTTCCGCGTCGACCACGCCGAACCTCACCTACATCACGCCGAACCTCTGCCACGACGGGCACGATGCGCCCTGCGTCGACAGCGAGCCCGGCGGGTTGATCTCGGCCGACCGGTTCCTGAAGTCGTGGGTACCGAAGATCCTGGCGTCGCCCGCGTACCAAGCCGACGGGATGCTCATCATCACGTTCGACGAAGCCGAGTTGTCCGGCGACCACGGCGACTCGACCGCGTGCTGCCACACGCCGGCATCGCCGAACGCTTCGTTGCCGGGACTCAACGGTCCGGGTGGTGGCCGCGTCGGCGCCCTGGTGATCTCCGCTCGCACGACGCCGGGAACCTCGAACGCCACGCCGTACAACCACTACTCGTTGTTGTGCAGCCTGGAGAACATATGGGCCCTCGACCACCTCGGGTTCGCCGGCGCCCCCGGGCTCAAGTGTTTCGGCAACGATGTCTACAACCGGTCGTCGTAGTCAGACCATTCGCGAATTGCAGTTTCCGCGACCGTTTCATTTGCAACGATCGCGCTCGGCAACCGTACAAACGGGCCCGGTCGTTGCAATTGCACTGATCGCAGAGTCAGCAATTTGTGGTGTACCTCTGGGCGCGGCTGAGCTCATCCGTTGGCGCCGCAGCCGCGACCTGCGTCGTAGGATGCGCGCTCGGGAGGCGAGATGGATCGCGACACCGACTCGCGCGTTCGGATGGCGGCGATCCAACGGCTCGAGGAGCTCAAGCGCGTGCACGGCGACGTGCTGCCCTGGAACGAGCTGAAGGAGGGCTTCGAGTTCGCGGGGCGGAGATTCCCGCTCATCGGCCAGCAGGGAATCATCAAACCCAGCGCAATGGACCTCGCGCTGTCGATTACGACGTCGACGAAGAATCCGTACGACGACGAGGTCGGCGATGACGGCTTCATCATCTACCACTACCAAGGTGAGGACCCACAGCGGTACGACAACGTTGCGGTCCGTCGAGCCGGTCTCGAAGGCGTGCCGCTCGTTTACTTCCGCGGTATCGGCAAGGGCCAATACTTGGCGTTCTGGCCCGCGTTCGTACAGCACGACGACCCCGCGACGCTCACGTTCCGCATGGCGATCGACGAGCCCCAGGTGTTGCGACCGGATCTCACGCCAGAGGTCGTCGATGACTTGCATCGCCGATACACCACCCAGCTGGCGCGGCGCCGTCTCCATCAGTCGCTGTTCCGCGAGCGGGTGCTTACTGCCTACGCCTCGCGATGCGCGATCTGCCGTTTGCGGCATCGCGAGCTTCTCGACGCCGCGCACATCCTTGCCGACCTGCACCCGAGGGGTGCACCCGTCGTGCCGAACGGCGTCTCACTGTGCAAGATCCATCATTCGGCCTTCGACGCGAACATCGTCGGGATCCGTCCCGACTATGTTGTCGAAGTTCGCGGTGACGTCAGGCGCGAGCGCGACGGTCCAATGCTCGAGCACGGCATCCAGAGCGTGCACGGTGAGCCGTTGCATCTTTCGCGACTTGCCGTCAACCATCCGAACCCGGCACATCTCGAGGAGCGGTACGAGGAGTTCCGAGCAGCAGGGTGACCGCTACTTGCCCGGTGGCGTGTAGTTGACCTGGCGCTTGGCGGCTTCGTCGATCTCGTCGGCCGTGAGGAGCACGACCGTCTTCACGCTCGTGAGTCCCGCCGACGACACCGCGAGGCCGAGAGCGGCAGCTGCGACATTGTCGGGGAGGTCGACGATCACGTAGGCGTCTTCGGCACCGAACGCGAAGTGGAAGCTCTGCAATTTGCCGCCGAGACCCTTGATCGTCTTCTTCACGGTGTCCACACGCGCGGTACCACCGTTCTTCAGTACGCCCTTCGCGCCTTCCGGCGTGTACGACGCAATGACGAGATAGCTGGCCATGAGGCCCCCTTTGGGTTGGACGACGGAGTCTTGCCCGCCGCGTGCGCCTTGTCGACGGCGCTCGGCCGGCGCGCGAGGATCGCGGCCTGACCGAACGGAGTTCGTAGCGATGAAACTGGGGGGATTACGGGTCGTCGTGACCGGGGCGTCACGCGGCATCGGGGCCGAGCTGGCATCCCGGCTCGCGCAGAAGGGGGCGCGGGTCGCGCTCGTGGCGCGATCGGCGGACGCGATTGCCAAGCTCGCGGCCGACCTCGGGGGCGAGTCGTACCCCGCCGACCTCGCGGACGCCACCACCATCGAGCCGCTCGTGCGCGCGATCGAAGCCGACGGGCCGATCGACGTGCTCGTCAACAACGCGGGCGTCGACCTGACCGGAGGGTTCACCGATCTCCCGCCGGAGCGCATTCGCGAGCTGGTCGCGATCAATCTCGTCGCGCCGATGTTGCTGAGCCGGGCGGTGATCCCGGCGATGCGAGCCCGGGGCCGGGGTCACATCATGAACGTGTCGTCGCTGGCCGGCACCAATGCGCTGCCCGGCCTCGCGGCGTACTCCACGTCGAAGGCCGGCCTCAGCCACTTCACCGCCGCGTTGCGCGCCGAGTGCAAGGGCACCGGCATCACCACCACGCTCGCCGAGATCGGCCCGGTCGAGAGCTCGATGATGCAGAGCCTGCACGGTCATCCGCCCACGGAGCGAGCGCTGGCCCGGCTCGCCCGCCTGCATCTCGCGGTCGAGCTCGACGTGGACGCGGTCGTGGACGCCCTCGTCGACGGAATCGAGCGGTCGCGGCGCCACGTGCGGCTCCCACGGCGGAATGCACTCTTTCCGATCCTGAGCGAGGCACCACGGCGAATAACAGAGCTGCTCCTCACCGGAGTGCGCGCGCGCCACGATCCGGAGGCCACCCGATGACGATTCCCCGCACGGTCGACGATCTGACCCCGGAGTGGTGCAGCGACGCGCTCGGCCGCGAGATCACGACGGTGACGCCTACGCCGCTCGGCGTCGGTTTGGGACTCGTCGGTCAGCTCTTCCGGCTCGAGCTCGACGGGCCCGACGGCGCGACGACGGTGGTTGCCAAGATGGCCGCGCCCACTGACGAAGGCCGATTCGTCGCGACGGTCCTCAACATGTACGGGCGCGAGGCCGGCTTCTACGAGCAGCTCTCCGTGCGCACGGCAATCGGGCATCCGGCGTGCTTCTACTCCGAACACAATCCCGTGACGCAGGACGCGGTGCTCCTCCTCGAAGACGTCTCGGTCCGCGGCCGCGTGATCGATCAGCTGCAGGGCTGTTCGGTGCGCGAGGCCCGGCCCGCGATCCGCACGCTCGCCAACCTGCACGCGTGCTTCTGGGACGACGCGACCCTCGATGACGTCGACTGGTTGCTGCGACTCGGCGACGATCCGTATCCCGGAGCGGTCGCGTTCGCGTACGAAACCGCGTGGCCCCGCGTGCAGGAGTTCTTCCCCGAGCAGATGACGCCCGAGGTCCAGGCGTTCGGCGATCGCTACGCGGAGCAGATTCCCGCGTTGTTCGCGCAGCTCTCGGAGCCCCCGCTGGTGCTCGCGCACGGCGACTGGCGGCTCGACAACCTCTTCTTCACTCCCGACGACGAAGTAATCGCGGTCGACTGGCAGCTCATCGACCGTACCGTCGGTCCGCGTGACCTTGCGTACTTCGCGACCCAGAGCGCCAACGTCCCTGATCGCGCCGGCCACGAGGAGCTGTTCGCGACCTACATCGGTGACCTCGCGGCGCGCGGTGTGAACCCCGACGAGAAGTGGGCGTTCGAGATGTACCGCTACGGCGCGATGCTCGGCTTCGTGTACCCGGTGATCGCGGCGGGCGCGCTCACCGTTGACGACCCGCGCCACCTGGAGCTCACGCGCGAGATGCTGATCCGCAGCGTCGCCGCACTCGAAGCGCTCGACGCCCTCAACCTCCCGCTCTAAACGCTTCTTCCCGTTTCTTTGCATACGGGTCGCCATAGCGCGACTCTTTCAATATGTCCGGTTCCAGTTCGTGGCCGATTGTCAAAGCTGAAGATCTCGTAAAGAGAGCGCGCGCTGCGACGGGCGCGATCGAGCTCTGTGAGGTCCGCGTCGACGGCGACCTCGACCTCGGTGGCCACACATTCGCCGGAGACGTCACCCTGCGACGATGCATCTTCTTGGGCAGAGTGACGGTGTGCCACGCGCGGTTCGCCGGCTTGGTTCGCGTCGAGGACGTGGAGTTCGCGAGCGATCTCGACGTTCGGTCGGCCATGTTCGACTCCGATGTCGAGGCGGATCGGGTGGTCTTGGCGGCCGGCGCGATGAAGGCGTTCGGGAACGTCGTCGTCGCGGGTGACTTCATCGCCGGCAATGTCTTGTGCCCGCCCGGGAAGACTCGGCCGGAGTCGCGCGCGCCCCTCTCCTTCAACTCCGGGCAGTTCAAGCAGTCGCTGTGGCTGCACATCACGGCCGACGCGCCGCTCGACCTAATCGGTGTGTCTACGGTGGGTTCCCTCACCATCGATGCCGGCTCATCGATCAACGATCGAGTGCAAGGCGACGGCGCCAAGGTGGGCGGTTCGCTCTGGATACGCGGCGTCACCTTCGGTGGAGTCGTCACGTTGATATCGGTGATCGTGACTCGGCAGTGCTACATGGCGTCGACGCGGTTCGATGCGAACGTCTCATGCAATGGCATGACCGTGGCTGGCCTGCTCATCGCCAATCGCCTCGACTGCCGTGCCCGTGCGCGCTTCATCAACATGAGCGTGAGCCATCCCACCGACTTTCGTCGCGGAACGTTCGCCGCCGACGTCGAGCTCGACGGCTCGTCGTTCTCGGGTGACTTCATGGCATCGGGTTCGGTGTTCAAGGGGCGCCTCCTGGCCACCGGCGTCAAGTTCGGCGCGGCCACGCACTTCGGGGCTTGCAAGGACCGCGAGGTCTCGAATCCGGGATGGTGGGAGGACTCCGAACCTCCGCACTGGACGCAGGGCGCACACTTCGATTCAGATGCTTGCTTCGCTGATACGACATTCCAGACCAGCGCAAACTTCGGAGGAGCCGCACCGCCGATCGACGCGAATGAAGAGGGCCTGCCCGAGTGGGATGGCGACGGCGCCAGGTGCGCCGGTCTCCTCAGCTTCGTCGGCTGCCAATTCGGAGGCGCACTGGAGCTCGACTTTCTCGCCGCCTCTCACCTGTCCCTCGACTGGTGCACGGTCCCGCGCCGGTTGTCGCTCGAGCATGTGGTCGGGCTCGCACATCTTTCGGTCACGCGCACAACAACCGACCACATCGCATTTCCCCCAACCCTGACACCGGAGCATCCTTCAACGATCGCGACGGTCGATCTCGAGGGATCGACCTTCACGACTGCGGACGGCGACGTAGAGGCGGTGATGGCAAAGCTCCCGTTCGAGTGGCCCGCCGCCATCCATACGCTCGAGCAGGCGGTGCGTTCGGCCGGCGATCTCAAACGTGCCGACAGCCTCGCGATCAAGGAGAAGCACAAGGAGCTCCAACGCTTGCGCGCGCAGCACAACTGGGTCCGGTTGGTCTGGTCGCGGCTCTACTGGTTGGTTGCGCGATGGGGCCTGCGACCGTACCAGCTCCTTTTCGTACTGCTGCTTCCGTTGTACGGGATCGCGATCTTCCATGCGGCTGGAGCCGTTTCCCGACCGCCGAGTGCGCTGACGCCCTCAGCTGCAGGTGGAACTACGACGACGACTGCGGTGCACCTCAACGTGGGCGACGCCGCGATCGAGAGCTTCGATCAGTTCCTTCCCATCGATCTCGCGCGTTCGAACGGCAATACGCCCGCAGGTAAGAGTGTCCCGCTCACGCCGTTATCGCATCCGAAGATTCCCGCCGACCTCTACGCGACGATCCTCAACGTTGCCGGATGGCTGCTCGTTCCACTCGGCGTCGCGGTGATCGCGGGAGCGCTCCGCCGTCAGACCAAGGCTTAGTATTCGGCGCGGCGACCGAACAGAGGGCGCTACGAGTTCGTGAGGAGCTTCTCGATCTTCTCGAGGGTTGCTTCCATCGCCTCGCGCGTGTGCTGACGGACGCGGCCCGCACGCAGCATGAGCTTCGTGCCTTTCTCCTGCGATATGTCCCACGACTCGCGTACCCGTGTGCCGCCTTCGACGGGCTCGAGCTCGTAGCGCCAGATCCGGCCCCCGGTGAGCTTGCCCATCACACCCGGCGGCCGTGACTGCCACGCGATTCGGCGGTTGTCCTCGAACTCGATGATGGTGCTCACCATCGTGTACGGAATGCCGAGCTTCATCGCCATGCTGAATTGATCGCCGAGCTTCACACGCTCGGGACTGTTCTTGGCCTCGCGCACCGAACCCGATCCGTCGATGTCCTGATGACGCCGAGGATCGGCCAGGAACGCGAAGATCGCTTCGGCGGGCTGCGGAATCGTTCGCTCGACGGTTTCGACGTCGCGGCTATCGGTCACGGGCCGCAGCGTATGCTCACCTCGAGGAGCCGGGGGGAACACAGGTGAATTCATGAAGCGAATGCGCTCGATGCTCGTCGTGGGCGTCGCGCTGGCGTCCATCACGGCAGCGTGCAGCTCGTCGGCGAAGACCACGTCGCCACCGACGAGCACGACGACAACCACGCCGGTCAAGTTGCCGCCGATCCCCGCACCCAAGAGCTTGCCGGCCTTCTACTCCGTGCCCCAGCCGCTGCCGGAGACCCCCGGGAAGCTGCTGAAGTCGGCCGTCGTTCCCGTCGAGGGCCTGCACGGAACCATGCTCCGCGTGATGTACGTGTCGCAGAGCATCCAGCACGCGCCGGTCGCCGTCACCGGGCTCATCGCGATTCCCAGCGGCAAGCCGCCCGCCAACGGCTTTCCGGTGGTGTCGTGGGCGCACGGCACCGACGGCATGGCCGACCAGTGCGCGCCGTCGCTCGATCCCGCTTCGAACGTGGGTTTGGTGAATCTGCTGCTCGACCGCGGCTGGGTCGTCACCGCGACCGACTATCAAGGCGAAGGGACCCCGGGACTTCATCCCTACATCGCCGGCGTGAACGCGGCGCGCAACACCATCGACATCGTGCGCGCCGCGCGCGGCTTGCGGCAGGCGCACGCGAGCACGCGCTACGTCGTGTGGGGACATTCTCAAGGCGGCCACACCGCGATGTTCGCCCTCACGCTCGGGCCGGACTACGCCAAGGAATTGACATTGGAAGGTGTCGTCGCGGGCGCGCCGCCCTCGCAGTTCTTCGCGCTCTACGCATACCTGAAGGGAAGCTCGTTCCGTCACTACCTGTTGATGGCGGCCGGCGGGATACACGCGGCGTACGGCGACCAAGCTCCACTCGACGAGGTCCTCACGCCGGCCGGGGTGAAGCTCACCGCCGTGCTCGACCAGGGCTGTTCGGGCTACGTCGCCGAGCAGGTCGCCGACGTCAACATCGATTCGATCGTGAAGGCGGATCCGTTCACGGTTCCCAAGTGGCGCAAGGTACTCATGGCGGACGACCCGGCGAACATCGCGCAGCCGAGCGCGGTGCCGTTGTTGATCATCCAGGGCGGTAGCGACGAGCAGATCCCCGTCGTTTCGACGCAGCTCCTCGCCGACCACCTGTGCAAGATCGGTCAGGACCTCGAGCGGTGGATCTATCCCGGCCAAAGTCACGCGGGCGTGATCGGTCCGTCGTCGGGTGACATGATCCACTGGATCACCGACCGCTTCGCGGGCGTGAGCAATCCCGATCCGTACAAGCCGGTCGGCCTCGCCGGCATCGAGACGAGAACGTGCCCGAGCTGACGTCATGGGCGAGAATGTCACGATGGTGACATTGCCGAGGTTCGGGCCGGACGCGTCGGTCGACGAGGTCGAGGCGGGGCTGCGCGAAGCCGGCTGCGCGGTGATCGAAGGGGTCGCGCCGTCCGAGCAGATCGATCGCATCACCGCCGAGCTCGAACCGCATCTGCGGGCGACCGCACCGGGCGCCGACGAGTTCACCGGCCGCAACACGCGCCGTACGGGCGCGTTGCTCGCCCGTTCCCGCGGCTTCTGGGACCTTGCCGCCCACCCGATCGTGGTCGGCGCGCTCGACCGGGTGCTCGGCGACCACGCCACCAGCTACCAGCTGCACCTCACGCAGGTGATCGAGATCGGCCCGGGCGAGCCCGCGCAGTACGTGCACCGTGACCAATGGGCCTTCGACTTCTTCGAGTTCCCGTCCGGCTTCGAGGTCGAGTGCCACACGATGTGGGCGATGGAGGACTTCACCGAGGAGAACGGCGCGACGCGCGTCATTCCCGGCAGCAATCACTGGGAAGACAAGCTGCGGTGCACGCCCGACCAGACGATCGCGGCCGAGATGCCGAAGGGATCGGTGCTCCTCTACCTCGGGTCGCTGTATCACGGCGGCGGTGCGAACAACTCGTCGCAGCCGCGCCGCGGGATCAACGTCGGCTACACGCTTTCGTGGCTGCGCCAGGAAGAGAACCAGTACCTCGCGTGCCCGCCCGAGGTCGCGCGGGAGTTGCCCGAAGCGCTGGCAAGACTCGCGGGTTACCAGCGCGGTGCATACGCGCTCGGTTACTACGGCGACCTGCACGATCCGATCGACGCGCTGCACGGACCCTCGAGCGCGGCGCCGAGCTTCGCCGCCCAACCGTGATCGGCACCCCTTGAGCGAGCCGCTCCGGCTCGGGTTGGTCGGATGCGGTTCGATCGCGCAGGCGCACGCGGCCGCGCTGCGGTTCCTCGCCGACGACGGGCTGGTGCAGGTCACCGCGGCGGCCGATCCCGATCCCGCCGGCGTCGAGCGCGTCGCGAAGATCCTCGGCGGCATCGAGCACACGGGCGCCGACGGCTACGCGGTGATCGACCACGACGCGGTCGACGCGATCGTGAACATCACACCCACGCGTCTCCACCACGACTACATGGCCGCGATCGCACGGGCGGGCAAGCCCTGCTTCGCCGAGAAGCCGCTCGCACCGACATTCGACGTCGTGCTCGACATCGTGCGCCTCGTGCAAGAGGCGGGGATCCCGGTGCAGGTCGGGTTCCAGTCACGGTTCCATCCCTTGATCCGCCGGCTGCGGTCGATGATCGAAACGGGAGAGTCGGGCGCGCCAATGGCGTACACCTTGCGTGACGACCAGTTCTGGCCGACCGGCGGTGTCGTCTCCGGGCACTCGAGCTGGCGTTCGGATCGGTCGCAAGCGGGCGGTGGCGCGCTGCTCGAGCACTCGATCCATTCGTGTGACATTCTCGGATGGCTGTTCGGGCCCGTCGAACGCGTCTACGCCACCACGCGCAGCATGTTCGGCTACTCCGTGGAAGACGTCGCCGCGCTCACCATCGAGCACCGCAACGGCGTGGTCGGGAACCTCGTGACGGTGTTCAACGGGGTGCAGCACCGAGAAGAGCGCCGGCTCGAGGTGTTCTTCGAGCGCGCGTCGCTCGAGCTCACGACCGACTTCCTCGTCGGCGCGCCCGAAGATTCGTTTCTCGTGCACCGCGCCGACGAACCACACGCGCAGCGCTACGACGTGAACGAGCTGCGCCGCGACACCTTCGCCGCCGACGGGTTCGATCCCGATCGCGAAGTGTTCGTGTACCAATACTTCTCGCACCACGCGTTCGCCACCGCGCTCCGCGAAGGACGACCGCCGAGTCCCGACGTGAACGATGCGCTGCGGGCCCACTCGCTGGTGGAAGCCGCGTATCGCAGCGCGGCCGGCCGCCGTCCCGTTGACCTCGACGAGCTCGTCACCTAGAACCAGATATTCATTCCTTGGGGGGAACCGAACCGATGACCAGGATGCGATCCAGGCTCTTGACCCGTTCGATGCTCGTGGTCGCGGTTGCGCTCACGTTGCTCGCCACCGGATTCACCGCCGCCGCGCCGGCGGCGGGGCCGGCACCGATTCCCGCGCCGCCGGGGCTGCCGGCGTTCTACTCCGTGCCGCTCCCGATACCGGTGCAAGCGGGCAAGCTGATGAAGTCGCAGCTGCTCACCGTTTCGGGCCTCCACGGAACGATGTACCGCGTGATGTACGCATCGCAAAGTGTGTACGGCAAGCCGGTGGCGGTCACCGGTGTGATCGCAGTGCCCAACGGCACCCCGCCGTTCGGCGGCTTCCCGGTCGTGTCGTGGGGGCACGGCACCAACGGCATGGCCGACGTGTGCGCGCCGTCCCTCAACCCCGGCTCCGACATCCCGTTGGCGAACAACCTGCTCGACCAGGGGTGGGTCGTGACTGCGAGCGACTATCAGGGTGAGGGCACACCGGGCCTCATGCCGTATCTCGCGGGCTTCAGCGCGGGCCGCAACACCATCGACATCGTCAAAGCCGCCCGCCAGCTGCCGGCCGCGCACTCGAGCATCCGCTACGTCGTTTGGGGTCACTCCGAAGGCGGCCAGACCGCGATGTTCGCGCTCAAGCTCGCTGCTGCCTACGCGCCGGGCCTGCGACTCAAGGGAGTTGTCGCCGGCGCGCCGCCGTCGCAGTTCCAGTTCATCTACAGCGTGCTCAAGAACAGTCCGTACCGCTATTACCTCCTCATGGCTGCGGGCGGGTTGAACGCGGCGTACGGAGACATCAACGCACCGCTTCCCCAGGTGCTCACGCCATTGGGCCTGCAACAGATTCCGAAGCTCGACAAGGGGTGCACGGGGTATCTCGTGCAGCAGTTCGGGAGCCTCACCACCGACAGTTTGGTGAAGAAGGATCCGTTCACCGTGCCGGCCTGGAAGCAGCGCCTGATCGGCAACGACCCGGGCCAATTCACAACCGCGAGCGCGGCGCCGTTGTTGATGATCCAGGGTGGCAGCGACGAGCAGATCCCGGTGGTCTCCACCCAACTGCTCGCCAGCCACCTGTGCACCCTCGGGCAGGTAGTCCAACGCTGGGTGTATCCCGGGCAGAGTCACGCCGGCGTGATCGCGCCGTCGGCGAACGACATGATCCAGTGGATCAGCCACCGCTTCGTCGAAGGCCCGAATCCCGATCCGTACGTGCCCACGGGACAGCCCGACGTCCAGATAACGGTGTGCCCCTGACGGCGCGCCTCGACTGAATCAGCGCCGCAGGAGCCGGCGCTGCGCGACCTTCGCGTACGCGCCGGCGCCCGACGGCGGCGTGAACGCGTCGGACGCGCGCGTCAGCCGGTCGATGTCGTCGACGGAGAGGTCGAGGTCGGCGGCCGCCACGTTGGCTTCGAGCTGGGCGACGCTGCTCGCGCCGGGGATCGCCACCACGTTGTCGTGGCTGATCACCCACGCCAGCGCGACCTGGGCGGGTGTCGCGCCGTGCGCGTTGGCGACCGCCCGCACCGCTTCGATGAGGGGCCGGGCGTGGTCGAGGTTCTCGGGGAGGAACAACGGATTGTTGAGCCGGGCCGAGCCCCTCGGCGGGTTGGCGGAGTCATAACGACCCGAGAGCAGTCCCATGCCGAGCGGGCTGTACGCGATCACGATGCGGTCGTTGGTCTGCGCGTACGGGACGAGCTCGATGTCGGGTTTGCGCGCGACGAGGCTGTACTGCACCTGGTTCGTGAGCACCGGTGATCCGAGCGCATTCTCCGCCGCGCGCCAGCGTGCGAGCGAGAAGTTGCTGACGCCCACGTCGATCACGACGCCGCCCGTCTGCAGTCGGCGCATGCCTTCCATCTGCTGCGCGATCGGAACCACCGGGTTGGGCCAGTGGATCTGGTACAGGTCGATGACGTCGATCCCGAGTCGCTCGGCGCTCTTGCGCCCGTGCCTCTCGACGTAGCTCGCGGTCGGCAGGATCGGCAGCACCTTCGTCGCGACGAATGCCTCCTTGCGGCGGTCGCCCAACGCCTTCCCGACGATGCGTTCCGAATTCCCGCGGCCGTAGATCTCCGCGGTGTCGATCAGGGTGACGCCGAGGTCGAGCGCGCGCTCGAGAATGCGGCCGGCCTCCACATCGGCGTACTCGGAGCCGTAGCCCCAATCCTTGGAGCCGAATTGCCAGGTGCCGAGCCCGAGCGCCGACATCCGAACCCCGTTGACCTCTCCGAAGCGCATCGTCGGAGCCTACGCGGGTGACCGCGAACATGCCGAGGGAGCGCCACGGATGCGGCGCTCCCTCGGGACGGTGCGCGTGCTGTTCAGCCCGGCGGCAACCGGCAGACACAGTCCCAGTCGTCGGGCTGTTGCGTGTCGGTCGCGACCCGGTTGACCGAGACGCATCCGCACCGCTCGCAACGGTGGACGAGTTGGAATCCTTTGTTGGGCCGGTAGCGCACACCAACAGGCTCCATCCGCCCGCCGCACGTGCTCTCGCGATCACCGGGACGGCAATCGACGTGTCGAGACCACAAACAGGTCGGGCAGTGATTTCGGTAGCTCCCGTTGGAGAGCGGCTCCACCGCGGCATGACAGCTCGAGCAGACGAATGCCTGGTTCTCTGAGCCGGCGCTGATGCCCTTCCTCCACGAGTCGAACCGACGGTTGACTCGGGCGGCAGGGTTCCGTGTGCTCTCTCCGAGCGGGAGTGCTCGGCTTCCGGGCTTCGCAGGCGAGGGACCGGTTCACCGCCGTTCCTCTGGGGTCGGCGATTACTTCCCGTTCCGACTTCACCGCGGCGTGTCGCATCCGCGGATCCGGACCTCGACCGGTTTGTGGATTTGTACCGGCCACTGTGAGCCGGCCGGGCCGGCTCCCACGGGTAGGTGTCAGCGCTCCGTCACCGGCATCGGCGTCGTCCCCTGACGGACATCAGCGCGCGTGCCGGGTTGTCGCTGCACGATCGGCATCACCCCCCTTCAGGTGTTGCGTCCTTGGCTCGGTAGGTGATCGGGCACGGATCGGCGGCCCGCCCGACGCCGCCGATCTGCTCGGGCATCGGGCGTATCTCGTCGAAGGCCGCAGTGAGCTCGTAGCGCGCGGCGAGACGCGCGACCGTACGCGTGATCGCCGACAGCGAGAACCGTTGTGCGGGGCAGCGGTGCGAACCGAAGCCGAACGTCGTGACCGCTTCCCGCGCCGGCAGATCCTGTTCGTCGCGCAGGCGGCGCCCGTCCCAGCGGTCGGGTTCGTATACATCGAGGCCCGGAATCGACGTCGTGTTCGTCAACGCGAGCATGGTCGCGACCGTGACGCCGGGCGCGAGCTTGTAGCACGTGTGGCCGTCTTCGATCTCGACTTCTCGCAACACCGATCGCAGCATCACGGAGCACTGCCCGATGCGAATCGACTCCATCGCGCAGCGCTCGAGCAGGGGCGCATCGCCGGCCGCGACGCGGGCGAGAACGTCGGGATGCAGCGCGAGATGCGCCAGCGTCCAACCGAGCGCTGCGAACAGGTTCGTCATCGTCGCCACGTGCAGGAGCACGACGTCTCGGGCAATGCCCTGTGTGCGCTCCGGGTCTTCGGTGTCGCTCCAGCGCCGTGCGATCTCACTGAGGAAGTCACTGTTGTCGCGGCCGGGGTCGCCGAGGAGCTCACCGACCGCGACTTCGAAGCGCGCCAACGCTTGGCGCTCGGTGCGCATCTCGTCCGACGCCACCTCGGGCATCCGCGCCGGATGGACGAACGCGTCGGCGCCGTCGAGCAGGTCGAGGTCGACCACGAGCCGGTCGAACCACGGCGGCTCGGCCGCGGCGGCGCCGATCCAGCACGCGAGCCCGAGGCGGTGACCGACGCGGCGGGCGAGCCCGAAGGCGTCGAAGGTGCCCCGGTCTCCCAGCTCGGCGACCTCGAGGTCGAGCCCATGCTCGAGGTGACCGAGGTACGTCTCCACATCCTGCGCACCGAAGAGGTCGTGGGCGAGCGTTCGCACTCCGGCGAACAGCTCGCGGGGAAGCTTGCGCACGAGCATGCGGTAGTCGGCCAGGCCCTTGCTGGCGTCGTGCTCGGGCAGCGCATAGAACGCGCGCAGGCCTTCCGCAGAGAAGAGGAACAGATAGTGGTCGCGGCCCGACTCGACCTCGAACGTGTCGCCCAGCTCGGCGCGAGCGGCGGCGAGTGCGGCCACCGGATTGGTCTGCTCGGGATCGTCCCAGGGGAGCGAGAGCGCAGCGCGCGGTGGCGCGGGCGAGATCGTCATTCGGGGATCAGGTCGCAGGCGGCGGGAAGAACTGCGCTTCGACGGCGAGTGGGAGGAGGTAGCGCAGCCGGAACGAGAGGAACCCGTCGGCGGACTCGGAGATGGGTGTGAGCAGGACGTCGGCGTCGAGCTTGCTCGCGTCGTCCCACACCTTGCGGAACTCGGCGGCGGACGAGAATGCCACGCCGAAGTGCTCGTAGCCGTTGTAATCCGGTGCGTCATCTCGAGCGCGCACGTTGACGTACTGGGCGCCGACCGCGATGGTCATGCGATCGGGCAGGCGCAACGAATCGAGCTCCTTCCAGCCGAACAGCTCGCCGTAGAAATCGAGCACTCGCGTGCGCCACTCGTCGGTCATCGTCTCCGGCGGAACGCTCATCGCGACGTGAGTCAGGGCCTGTGACCGTGCCATGGCGAGGACCTCCCGTGGTCGGATGGTTGCGGTTGCGGGCGAGTACGCCCGAGGTTAGAACAGGTGCCGATGTGGCGCGTGGGGCTGTTCGACCTCCTTCATCGCCGCCGGCGGTTCGTCATGGCGGTGATCGCCACCTCGCTCGCGTTCGGGCTCTCGCTCCTCATGGCGGGCACGGTCGCGCACCTCAAGAACGAGACCGACCGCATCGTGGCGCTGTTCAAGGCGGACAAGTTCGTCGTCGCCGCCGGTGGAACCGGGCCGTTCACGACGACCCGCTTGCTCCCGGCGTCGGTCGCGGGTGCACTCGCGCACACGCCGGGTGTCGAACGCGCCGACGCGTTCGTGAACGCGCGGGAGAACCTGAAGGGCAAGGACGTGAACGTGCTCGGCGTCGTGCCCGGCGGACTCGGCTCCCCGAAGGTTCATGCGGGCCGGCTGCCGCGTGCGTCGGGGGAGGCCGTGGCCGACACGACGCTCGGATACCACGTGGGCGACCGGTTCCGCCTCGGCCAGCGCGACTTCGCGATCGTCGGCACCAGCACCAACACGACCTTCTACTTCGGCCAGCCGACCGTGTTCCTTCCGGTCGCAGACGTGCAGGCCAACTTCCTCGCGGGCCAGCCGTACGCGACGGCGATCGCGGTCCGGGGTGACCTGCGCCAGGCGCCACCCGGCACGCAGATCCTCGACAACGCGGAGGTGCGCACCGACCTCAACCGTCCGCAGAAGTCGGGGACGCAAACCGTCGCCATCTTCAACACGTTGCTGTGGCTCATGGCCGCCGGCATCGTCGCGACGATGGTGTACCTCACCGCGCTCGAACGCTCCCGCGACATCGCGGTGCTGAAGGCAATGGGATCGTCCAACCGAACGCTGTTCGGTGGGATGGCGGTGCAGGGCCTCGCGCTCGCGCTGGCCGCGTGCGGAGTTGGTGCACTCGTGAGCATCGCGCTCTCGCCCGTGATGCCGTTCGCGGTCGAGACGCCGGCTACGGCGTATCTGGAAGTGCTCGCGATCGGCATCGTGGTCGGGCTGGTCGCGGCGCTCGTCGGGTTGCGGCGGGCAGTGCACATCGACCCCGCGCTGGCGTTCGGACGGTAGGCATGACCACGCTTTCGTTGCACGACGTCACGATCGAGTACACGAGCGGCGGCTACGTCGTGCGCCCGATCAACGGCCTCGAACTCGAGGTCGCCGACGGTGAGTTGGTGCTGCTGCTCGGCGCGAGCGGGTGCGGCAAGACCACCTTGCTGTCTGCGCTCGCCGCGTTGCTCACGCCCGCCCGAGGATCGATCCGGCTCGACCACACGGAGATCACGCAGCTGCGCGGCGCCGCGCTCGCCGAGTACCGCCGCCGCACCGTCGGCATCGTGTTCCAGTCGTTCAACCTCATCCCGAGCCTCAACGCTCTCGACAACGTCGCGGTCGCGGCGTGGAACGCGGGCGACTCCGGACGCGCGGGCCGGGCGCGTGCGAGGGCGGTGCTCGAAACCCTCGGGCTCGCCGAGCGGCTGCGGCACCGCCCGCCCGACCTCTCCGGCGGAGAGCAGCAGCGCGTCGCGATCGCGCGCGCGTTGTGCCTCGATCCGCCGTTGCTCCTGGCCGACGAGCCGACCGCCCATCTCGACGAGTTGCAGGTGGAAGGGGTGCTCCGGCTCCTGCGGGAGTCGGCTCGGCCCGGGCGGGCGGTGATCGTCGCCACCCACGACGACCGGCTCATCCCGCTCGCCGATCACGTGGTCGAGCTCACGCCGCGCCGGCGCGCGGTTCACCAGGAGGCACAACGGATCGAGCTCCCGGCCGGTTCGCTGCTCTTCGCGCAGGGCGACGACGGTGACGTCGCGTACGTGGTGGACCAAGGCGAGATCCACCTGGTGCGTGAACGAGCCGAGGGCGGCGAGGAGCTCGTGCAGCGCATGGGTCCCGGCCAGTACTTCGGTGAGCTCGCGCCACTCTTCGGCATCCGGCGGACGGCGAGCGCGCGGGCCGCGGTCGACACCGTTGTCAAGACGTTCACGCCGTCCGACCTGCGCGGCCTCGTGGCTTCGACGGATGCGCCGTGATAGCAACGCGTTCATGAAATTCGGACTCGACATTGCGCAGCAGCGGATGCCGTGGTCGGAGAACGCGTCACGCGCGCGTTTCGCCGACGAGCTCGGCTTCGACGGCATCTGGGGTTTCGACCATTTCCAGCCCATGTACGGCGACGGACCGGGCGAGTGCTTCGAGGGCAACACGACGCTTGCGGCGTGGAGCGGCATCACGACCAACGTTCGTCTCGGTCTGCTCGTCACCGGCGTCACCTACCGTCACCCATCGGTGTACGCGGCCGAAGCCATCACCATCGACCACGCGTCGAACGGCCGGCTCGAGCTCGCCTACGGAGCCGCGTGGTACGACAAGGAGCACACCGAGCTCGGCATCCCGTTCCCGCCACTCAAGGAACGCGTCGACGCGTTCGAAGAAGCGGTGCAGATCGTGCGCGGGTTGCTCACGACCGACGCGTTCACCTTCGAGGGCCGGCACTACCAGCTGAAAGACGCGACGCTGCTGCCGCGTCCAGTGCAGGAGCCGCATCCGCCGATCTGGATCGGCGCGTCGGGCGAGAAGCGCATGATGCCGATCGCGTCGCGTTACGCCGACGTGTGGCACTGCTTCGGCCCGGCCGAGTACCTCGCCAGGAAGTCGGAGCGCATCAGCGCGCTCGCGGCGGCGGCAGGCCGGGACCCGGGCGAGATTCGGCGGGCGGCATCGCTCTCGCTCGAGACCGATCTCGACGCGGTCGCGCGCATGGTCGACACCTGGGAGGCGGCCGGCTTCGACTACCTCGTGTGCGGCTGGCCGAGCGAGGGCCGCGGTCTCGTCGAGCAGTTCGCGCAGCGTTTTCTCGGCTAGACCGCTGGGCACCGCGCCGTAGCTGACGCTAACGTCAGGTTTCTCACGACGGATTTCGGGGAGCGGTCTCTATGCGCGAGCTGCCGAAGATCATCAGCGTCGACGACCACGTGGTCGAGCCGCCGCACGTGTGGCAGACGTGGTTGCCCGAGAAGTGGCGTGAGCGTGGGCCGCGCGTCGAGCGCAAGAAGTGGGGCGACTTCAAGCACCGCCCCGGCGCCAAGTACGAGATGCACGAAGACCCCGACGGCCTGTGGGGCGACGCGTGGTACCTCGACGGTGAGCTGATTTACGTCCACAAGCGATTCGTCGCGATCCCGCTCGAGGCCACACCCGGCGGTGACCTCTCGAAGTTCGACCCGAGTGTGATGGTCATGACGGCGATGACCTACGACGAGATGCGACCGGGGTGTTACGACCGCGACGAGCGCGTGAAGGACTTTGCGCTCAACTGGACCGACGGGTCATTGCCGTTCCCCACGTTCCCGCGTTTCTGCGGTCAGACGTTCATGGAGACGCCCGATCACGATCTCGGGCTCGCGTGTGTGAAGGCCTACAACGACTGGATGGTCGAGGAGTGGTGCGCGCCGTCGGGTGGCGTGAACATCCCGCTCTGCCTCATGCCGCTCTGGGACATCGACCTGGCGGTCGCAGAGATCCAGCGCAACGCGGATCGCGGCGTCCGCGCGTTCTGCTTCAGTGAGCTGCCCGACCGTCTGGGCCTCTCGACGATCCACAGTGGCAAGTGGGACCCGGTGTTCCAGGTGTGCAACGACACGGGCGTGACGCTTTGCATGCACATCGGGTCGTCGTCGACCAACCCGGCGGCGTCGAAGGACGCGCCCGCGGGCGTGGGCGGAACCCTCGCGTTCAACAACTCGATGGCGTCGCTCGCCGACTGGTTGTTCTCGGGCAAGTTGATCACGTTCCCCAAGCTCAAGCTCGCGTACTCGGAAGGCCAGATCGGTTGGATCCCGTACGCGCTCGAACGGGCCGACACCGTGTGGGACAAGCACGAGGCGTGGCAGAAGGCGAAGGCGCTGATTCCCGAGCCGCCGTCGAGCTACTACTACGGCCGCATCTTCGGGTGCTTCACCGCCGACCACCACGGCCTGCACTCGCTGTCCGAGGTCGGCGAGGACAACATCTGCTTCGAGACCGACTACCCGCACACCGACACCACGTGGCCGAACTCGAAGGAGTACATCGAAAAGATGCTCGCCGACTTCGACGACGACATCTGCTACAAGGTGCTGCGCGGCAACGCGATCAAGATGCTGGAGCTCGACCGCGTCTAGCTGTATTGGGGGGCTTACGGGTCAGTGAGCCGGTTGTGCACCCAGATCATGCTCGCGTTGAGATAGTCGGCGGGTGACGCGGGATCCGTATTGGTGAGCCCCGCGTGCGTTGTCACGACATGCAGCGAGCAGTCCTTCACCGCATCGGCGTCGACGCACAGCGGGAGGTTCTTCGACCGGCTCGTAGCACCTTGCGCGGCGATGGCGGCTTGCAGCGGTTGATGGTTGCAGTCGGTCGCACCAAGCGTGATCGTCGTGCCGTTCCGGAGCGGGCAGGTCATCGGCCTGTTCCCGCAGGTGTTCGTGTCGCCGTGGTTCCAGATGTGCATGAGCGGGACCGTGAGCCGGCTACTCCGCACGAGCTTGTCGACCTCGTTGGCGGTGTTGGCGATCGCCGGATGCAGGCGCTGCGGAATGATCGTGGAGCCCTCCGGCCCGTAGCCGGGATTCGCGCACACGCCTTGGGTGTACGCGGCACTGCCCTGCTCGGAATTGACGACGCTGGCGTCGCCGACGACGCCGGCCGGCGCGATGCCCTGTTGCTGCAACGCCCACGCCACGTAGTAGGCACCGGCC
The DNA here is from genome assembly GCA_038320885.1 of Acidimicrobiia bacterium. Lineage (GTDB taxonomy): Bacteria > Actinomycetota > Acidimicrobiia > IMCC26256 > PALSA-610 > JBBQER01. The sequence continues at coordinate 6,513 of JBBQER010000002.1, read as the reverse complement.
GAGCCCGCGCTGCCGCCGTGCAGGAACATCTTGGCCGTCGGGTACTTGGCCTGTGTGAACTGAATCGCAGCCTTGGTCGCGAGCAGGCCGTTGGTCTTGCGCGGCGTACCCGCCTCGGTCAAGTGGGGATTGTTCGGGTCGACCTGGTTCGCACCGCTGTGGAGGTCGCGGTCGCAGTACGACACCGCGAGCGTTCGGAACCCGGCCGCGTCGGCGCGGACCTTCGCGAGCAGGCCCGCGTTCGTGAGCCCGGCCTGCAACGTTGCTGCGTTGTTCTCGGTCATCTGACTGGAGTTGGGCCGGGGAATGCCGTTCGGGTCGAAGTAGCCGACGCCGCCGCCGTGCATCCACACCCAGAGCGGTTTCGTTGCCGTGGCCGAGGAGCCGACCTTGGTCCCGATCACGAACGTCTGGAAGCCGCTGATGCTGCAGGTGTACGCGCCGTTCCGGTAGAAGTCGTACTTCCAGCCGCTCACGGTGGCGCTGCTCACGAGACTGATCTGAGTCGTGTTCCCCGGTCCGGAAAGCGGCGGTGAGGCACCGGCGGCGATCGAAAATGCGGCCACGAGCGCGACGAGCAAAGCAAGCTTGGGCCTCACGTTGGGCCTCCTACGAAGAGTCGACCCCGCGTTGCGAACGCTACCGCGATATCGACCGGGCCTACAGAGGATCCATGCCGGCCATGGCGCGGAACTCGTCGGTGGTGTTGACGTGCGGGAACGGCGCATCGGGCACGGGCAGGCCGAGCTTCTCGCAGATGGGCTGCCAGCCGTCGCCGGGGCGGTAGTCGATGAGGCGGTCGGCGGGGACCGTCGCGCGCACGTCGGCGTTGTGCGCGTCGAACGCGCGCTTCGCTTCGGTCTCGTCCTGCCAGCCGGGCGTGAAGCGCTTGGCCAGCATGTCCAGCGCCATCGCCTTCTGCGCCCCGCCGGCCGGGATGTCGAGCTCGCCGATGTTGAAGATCGTGTTATGGGCGCTCTTCCACCAACCGTCGCTGTCTCGGGACGAGAGGAGCACGACCGCGTCGGGGTTGGCGGCCCAGATCTCGCGCCAGAACGCGCCCGCCGGCCAGTCGACCGCGGCGCGGTATTCAGAAAGGAATTCGCTCCAGTCGGGCATCTCGCCATCGACCGCCCGGTGCCACACCGGGATGTCGTCGGGACGTCCGAACACTTCGAGCATGTGGTAGCAGGGCCCGTCGAGCAACTGCTCGAGCGCGATTTTCAGTGAGTGTGTGCCCGTGCGCCCGAGGCCGGCGCCAACGACCCGTAGTTCCATGCTTCGTACCCTAACGAGGTCCGAAAGGCACCGGCAACGCCGCGCGTGCCGAGTTCGTTACGAGCGCTTCAACGACTTGCGTGCGTACAGGCTCAGGAGCCGGCGCGGCTTGAACGTGAGCGCGAGCGCACCGCTCAGGAGGCACGCAAAGCCGGCCAGCCACACGGGCATCGGCGAACTTCCCGTTTGCGCGAGAACCTCGTTCGTCGCCTGCGCGCCGACCGTGTCCGGGACGAGGATCGTGTTGCCGTTCGCGCCGATCACCACGATGCCTTCACCGGTGACCGGCGGTGACGCGGTCGTCGAGGTCGGCATCCGGGTCGTGGTGGTCGTCGCGACGGTCGTGCTGCTCGTGGTCGAAGACGACGACGACGGCGCGGTGCTCGACGGCACGGCCGTTGTGACCGTGGTCGTCTGCGCGCCGGCCGGGCTCGCACTCAGTGCGATCGGCACGACGAACGCGGCCATCGCAAACACGGTTGCGGCGCCCGCAATCATGAGCCGGGTGCGGCGCCGGTGCCCGAGACAAGCGGGCGCATGCAGTTCTCGACAGTGTTCACTGCCCTAGTTCGGCGGGCGTCGGCTCGATCTGAGGACTACGGCCAAGAATGTCCAGCGCGTAGGGTGCTCGCGATGGCGAACCTCAGCGAGCAGATCCAGCGTTCCTTCCTCGGCGCGCATCAGTGGCTGTACGAGCACAGCGACGGCCGGATCGGCCAGAAGATCGACAAGCTGCCCTCGTTGTTGTTGCGGACGACCGGGGCGCGGTCGGGCAAGGAGCGGGTTTCGGCGCTGGTGTACGGCCTCGACGGCGACGGCCGGTACGTCGTGGTCGCGTCGAATGGTGGCGCCGACCGCGCGCCCGGGTGGCTGCACAACGTGCGTGCGAATCCTCGGGTCGAGGTGCAGGTGGGTCGCGAGCGCCGGCCCGCGACCACGGAGATCCTGACCGAGGGCGCCGACTACGACCGGTGCTGGAAGATCGTCAACGAGGTCAACCGGTACCAGGACGGCGGTCGCTACGACCACTACCAGACGTTGACGACGCGCCGCATCGCGCTGGTCGTGCTGTCGACGTAACCGAAAGGTGGCGCGGGTGGCGCAGCTCGCGGAGTTCAATATCGGACGGCTTCGGGTTGCGCTGGACGATGCGGTCTTGGAGCCCTATCTCGTGGCGGTCGAGACGGTGATCGCTGACGCCGAAGCCGCCGATGGTTTCGTGTGGCGTGACCAGTACCTCGCGGCCTTCGACGATCCGAACCCGTTCGGACCGGACGCGCTCGCAACCATCTCGGTCTGGAGCTCGATCGACGCGCTCCGGAAGTTCACATACTCGGGAAACCACCGCGAGTCATTCCGCGGCCGTCACCAGTGGTTCGTCGCGCACGACTCACCCGCCATGGTGCTGTGGTGGGTCGATGACGGGCATCACCCCGATCCCGACGAAGCCAACGCGCGCCTGGAGCACCTCACGCAGCACGGTTCCACCGAACGTGCCTTCACGTTCGCGAGCCATTACCCGCCGCCGTGAGCGCGGCCTCCGTGATCACCAGGCGTACGACTCCGGGGCCTTGCCCGGGCCGGGGAAGATCTCGTTGATCGCCTCGAGCGAGTCGTCGTCGATCGTGATCTCGGTTGCTCGGAGCGACGCACCTTCGAGCTGCTCGAGCGTGCGCGGCCCGATGATCGGCGCCGTGACCTCGCGCCGTTGCAGCAGCCAGGCGAGCGCGACCGCGGCCGGCTCCTCGCCGAGCTCGGCGCAGAGCTTCTCCCACTTCTCGAGCTGCGGACGCATGGCTTCGTAACGCGGATTGGGACTCTTGCGGCGCGCGGTATCACCCGATCCGGTCCTACCGCCGAGCATCCCTCCCGCGAGCGGGCTCCACGGGATGACCGCGAGGCCGTAGCCGCGACACGCGGGGAGCACTTCGAGCTCCACTGTGCGCGACGCGAGGTTGTAGAGGCTCTGCTCGCTGACGAGCCCGAGGAAGTGGCGTTTGGCCGCCGCCTCGTTGGCCTGGGCGATGTGCCAGCCCGCGAAGTTGCTGCTCCCGACGTAGACCACCTTGCCCTGGTCGACGAGCGTCTCCATCGCCTGCCACACCTCGTCCCATGGTGCGTTCCGGTCGACGTGGTGCATCTGGTAGAGGTCGATGTGATCGGTCTGCAACCGGCGCAAGCTCGCTTCGCAGGCATCGCGGATGTGGCGCGCGGAGAGCCCACCGTCGTTCGGCCACTCGGTCATCGGGCCGAACACCTTGGTCGCGAGCACCACCTTCTCGCGCCGACCGCCGCCCTGCGCGAACCAGTTCCCGACGATCGTCTCCGTGGTGCCGGGACCCTTCGGCCCGCCGTACCGATTGGCGGTGTCGAAGAAGTTGATGCCGAGGTCGAGCGCGCGATCCATGATCACGAACGAGTCCTCTTGGGTGGTGAGCGGGCCGAAGTTCATCGTGCCGAGGCAGAGCTTGCTCACGCGCAGCGCGGTGCGTCCGAGTCGTCGGTATTCCATGGTTGTGTCCTTTGCTAGTTCGAGGTCCGGCGGCGGGCAGTGGCCGCGAGGTGGGGTGATTCGTAGCCGTCGTCGCCGGCGTGCAACGTGCGGCCGGGCGCGACGATCTCGTCGATGCGGTCGAGTGTCGCGGCGTCGAGCGTCACGTCGGCCGCGCCGAGCAGGTCGTCGAGCTGATCCTTGGTCTTGGGGCCGATGATGGTCGACGTGACCGCGGGGTGTTCGATGCTCCACGCGATCGCGAGATGGGTGAGCGAGACGCCCGCGTCGGCGGCGACCTTCTCGAGCTGCTCGATCGCGTCGAACTTCCGCTGGTTGTGCTTCGCCTCCGGCGGGCCCACCAGACCCCAGGACGCGCGCGTCCCCTTCGGGTACTCCTGGCCGCGCTTGTACTTCCCGGTGAGCCAACCGCCGTTGAGCGGACTCCACACGATCACGCCCATGCCGTAGCGCTCGCACGTCGGGAGCACGGCCCGCTCGATGCCGCGCGCGAGGATCGAGTACGGCGGCTGCTCGCAGCGGAACCGTTCGTAGGCGCGCCGCTCGGCCCCCCACTGCGCCTCGACGATTTCCTCCGCCGGGAACGTCGAGCTGCCGATGGCTCGCACCTTCCCCTCCCGCACGAGATCAGTGAGCACCGACAACGTCTCTTCCACATCGATCGTCGGATCGGGCCGGTGGATCTGGTACAGGTCGATGTGGTCGGTGTTCAGCCGGCGCAGGCTCTGCTCGACCTCGTAACGGATCCAGCGGCGCGAGTTGCCCTGCCGGTTGACGCCTTCGCCCATCTGGCCGTGCACCTTCGTCGCGAGCACGACATCGTCGCGGCGACCCTTGAGCGCCTTGCCGACGATCTCCTCCGACTCGCCTTGCGAGTAGACGTCGGCGGTGTCGACGAAGTTGATGCCGTGGTCGAGTGCGTGGTGGATGATCGAGACGCAATCGTCGTGATCACGATTGCCCCACAAGCCGAACATCATGGCGCCGAGGCACTGCACTGACACTTGTATCCCGGTCTTGCCGAGCGTTCGAGTCTCCATCACTGCTCCTGTAGGTGTTGCGCGAAGAACGCGAGCATGCGCTGCCACGCGTCGGTCGCGGCGGTTTCGTGGTAGTTCTCCGATCCGTCGCGCATGAAGCCGTGCTCGGCGTCTTCGTAGACGACGACGTCGCCGGGATGGTGGGCTTCCACCAGTGCGACCTGGTCGCGCGGGATCCATTCGTCGTGGCCGCCGAAGAACGCGAGCAACGGGCACTGCGCGGTGCCGAGGTGCTGGGCGATCCCGCCGCCGTAGAACGGGACGGCCGCGTCGACCGCACCGGATCCGGCCGCGAGATACGTGTAGCCGCCGCCCATGCAGAAGCCGGTGATGCCGACCTTCGACGCGCCGATCGCGCGCAGCCAGGCGATTGATTGGACGATGTCGGCGAGCCCGTCGGCGTGTTTCAGGGCGGAGAGGTGCTCCATCGTCTGGTCGGGATCGCTCCCGCCGAAGCGCCAGTACAGATCGGGCGCGACGGTCGCGTAACCCTCGTGGGCCAAGCGCTCGCACACGCGCAGCAACTGCGGCGAGATTCCGTTGCCCTCCATCACCACCACCAGACCCGGCCACGGCGGCGGGGTAGCGGGAACAGACGTGAAGAACGGAACCGCGATCTCGGGCATGTCGGCGCACGATATCCCCGGGACGAGGATCGATATCGTGCGGCCCGTGAACCTGACGCCGCGAGTGGCCGCACCGGGCGACCTCGACGCCGTGGTCGACACGATCACGGTCGCGTTCCACAACGATCCGGTGTGGAGCTGGGCGTTTCCCGACGACGAGGCTCGCCCCGCGCAGTTCCGCCGGTGGTGGCCGCTGCTGGTGGAGGGCGCGTTGCCGCAGGGCTTCACGTGGTTGACGAGTGGGGCGGAGACGATCTCGGTCTGGAGCAAGCCGAACATGCCGGAGCTCAGCGACGAGGCCGAGGCGCGCGTGCTGCCGACCCTCGAAGCGCTGCTGGGCGACCGTTCCCGCACCGTGCTCGAAGGGCTGCTCCGGTTCGAGACGTCGCATCCGCACGACGAGCCGCACTATTATCTGAGCTTCGTCGCGACCCACGACGACCACCGCGGTCGGGGCATCGGCGAACAGCTCCTCGCGCACAACCTCGAGCTCATCGACGCCGAGCACTTCCCGGCGTACCTCGAGTCGAGCAACCCGAAGAATCTGGAGCGCTACGGCCGGCTCGGCTTCGAGCCGCTCGCCGAGTTCTCGATGCCCGACAACGGCCCGCCCGTCACCACCATGTGGCGCCCGGCCCGCTAATTCTCACGCGTCGAGGATCTCGGCGATCGCGGCGTTCAATTTGGCGAGCCGCGCGTCGTCGGCACCGACGATTCGCGTGACCCAGCGGCGGACGTCGTCGATGTCGAGGTCACCGGCAGTGAGCACAAGGATCTGATCGATGTCGATCCAATCCTTGCGGCGGTCGAACACCGCCTTGCAGACCAGAAGATCCTCGGCGGCGAGGATGGGGATCGTCGTGTCGCCAAACGGGACGTTGCGCACGCGCGTGGCCGCATGGTCGTGGAAGGCGTCGTAGGCGAAGAACAGGTCGACGGGCGTGCGCCCCCAATGGAGGCGGATCTGGCCATCACGCTCGGTCTCGGACCGCGCCGTTTCGTGCGCAGCTACCCCGAGCGGCGCAAGGACGGTGAACACCTTGGGCGCCTGTGCGGG
>JBBQER010000001.1:0-130879 GCA_038320885.1 Acidimicrobiia bacterium | reverse complement strand
CGCGAGCACGATGATCTCTGACGGGAACCGAAAACCGGCGAACGCCGAACTCGAGGCAGCGGATACCGGGCGACAACGGCGAGACATCATCCCGCCACCCTCACCGCCCACCACGACCCTGCGCCAATGCAACAGAGCCCTGACCGGCGCCGATGAGGACGCCTACGTGTTCACGATGCCCGAGGGCGGCCCTCTCCGGTACGAGCACTGGCGCCGTCGAGTGTGGATGCCCGCGTGCAACGCTGCAGGGCTACCCGGCCTGACATTCCACGACCTGCGCCGAGCAAACGCCACCGCGCTTGTCCTCGACTGCGTAGACCTCAAGACCGCGCAGACGCGGTTGGGGCACTCCGATCCGCGCCTCACCCTCGCGGTGTACGCGCAGGCATCCACCGCAGCTGATCGAGCGGCCGCGGACGGCCTCGGAGCCCACTTCTTGCCAGCGCCGCGGGATATCCGCGGGATTGAATCTGCGTGACGCCGGTAGGTCGTTGCCCGATCGGCTCGTGACCTGCGGAGACAATGGTCGGGGTGCCGGGATTTGAACCCGGGGCCTCAGCGTCCCGAACGCTGCGCGCTAACCAAGCTGCGCCACACCCCGTGGAGCCAGGGAAGTGTAGCGATTGTCCCCCTGGTCTCAGCCGAGTTCGGGTGCGCTGCGTACCGCGTCGAGAACCGTCGCGGCGAGATCGGCGCGGCATACGAGCAGGTCGGGAAGGTACGGGTCGGGCCGGTTGTACACGAGTGGCGCGCCGTCGAGCCTCGAGCAGTGGCATCCCGCGGCGGTTGCCACGCCGACCGGTGCGGCCGAGTCCCATTCGTACTGCCCGCCGCTGTGTGCGTACACGTCGGCATCGCCGAGCACGACGGCCATCGCCTTGGCGCCTGCGGATCCCAACGGCACGAGCTTGGCGTCGAGCACCTCCGCGAGGTACTCGGCAATCTTGGGCGGGCGCGTGCGCGAAACCAACAAGCGGATCGGTCCCGTGCCCGGCGCGGGGGCCGGCGGCGGCGCCGCGGTCGAGAGCAGCTGATGCTGCCCCGGCAGCGCGACCGTCGCGACCGTGGGAATGCCGTCGAACGAGAGCGCGACGTGCACTGCCCAGTCCGAGCGGCCTTCGCCCCACTCGCGGGTGCCGTCGAGGGGATCGACGATCCAGACGCGTTCACGCTCGAGGCGAACGGGTGAGTCCTTCGACTCTTCGGAGAGAATCGCGTCGTCGGGTCGCGCGGCCGCGAGCCGGGCGAGGATCACGTCGTTGCTCAGACGATCGCCTTCGTCCTTGGTCGCCTTGCGAGCCTGAAGCTCTACGAGGAGCTCTCCGGCTTCGCGCGCGATGTCGGCCGCGAGTGCGTGATCGTCCACTCAGTTCGTCGCCGGCTCGTCGTGGTCTCCGGCAGACTCAGCAGCCGCCGCCGCGAGCAACGGGGCAGCCGCGCGGCGCAACACACCGGCGTCGACCGGCTTCACGAGCGTCAGGTCGACATCGGCCCGGCGCGCGATGAACGCATCGTCGCGACGGTCGAGCAGGAGCAGGATGCGCGCGTGCGGCAATCGTCCACCCGACTCTTCGAGGCGCAGGTCGATCGCGACCGCGACCCCGCCCATGTTGCCGATCTGGAGGTCGAGCACGACGAGATCGGGTTCCAGCTCGTCGACCTTGTCGCGCACGTCCTGGCCGCGCGTCACCTCGACCACCTCTTGACCCGGGCTCACGAACGCCGACCGCACCTGGTCGCGCACCCACTTCGCCTCGGCGGCAACCAGGATCGTCGTCATCGTTCGGTGATAGTAGATCCAGCGGTTGCGGAATCGTCGAACAGGAGGCCGCCGATCTCGTGTAACGCCGCGAAGTCGTAGACGTCGCGGGAGAGATACGGCACGTAGGTGATCGACGCCGATCCGACCCGTTCGTGCACACCTCGGAGATGCTCACGCTCGATCTCCGCGACCTCACGGAAGTCCGCGAGATTCTCGTAGCGCTCGGCCAGGCGCTCGGCCGCCTGCTCATCTCGCGAGCCTTCGTCGTCTCCCTTGCGGAGCTCGGCGGCGGCGGCGCGTAGACCGGCCGGCGCTTCGTCGCCGAACATCGGGTGCACGCGGTTCACGATCAACGCGTCGATCTGCTGGCCGCCCTGCTCGAGCTGCTGGGCGAAGAACTGCGCTTCTTCCAGCGCGTCGCGTCGCGGCGATGTCACGAGCACGAACGCGGTATCGGGCGCGGCGAGCAGCTCCTCGACCGCGAGCGCGCGCGTGCGGAATCCGGCTTCCATCCCTTCGAAGGCGCGGAAGAACGCGACCACGTCGTCGATGACCTCGGACCCGACGACCTTCGCGACCGTCCGCAAGAAGGTCTGCACTGCCACGCTCGCGACCTTGAGGTACGCGCGCGTCGGCATCATCAGCATGCGGAAGATGCGATTGTCGAGGAGGCGCACGAGACGACGGGGCGCGTCGAGGAAGTCGAGCGCGTGCCGGGTCGGGGGAGTGTCGACGACGATGAGATCGAAGTTGCCATGCTCGTGGAGCTCGTGCAGCTTCTCCATCGCCATGTATTCCTGCGTGCCGCCGAGCGCGCCGGAAACGTTGCGGTAGAAGCGGTTGTCGAGGATCCGCTGCGCCTGATCGTCGGTTTCGGCGTTCCCGGTGACGAGCTTGTCGAACGTCGACTTGGTGTCGAGCATCAGGGCCGAGATGCTGCCGCCAGCCGTCGCGGTGCCGCTGTCGTCCCAACGTTCCCGGTCGATCGCGCTCGGCGTGTCGGAGAGTGCCTCGAGGCCGAGCGCGTCGGCGAGACGCTTGGCGGGGTCGATCGTGACGACGCAGGTGTTGCGGCCGCGGCGAGCGCCTTCGAGCGCGAGCACGGCCGCGATCGTCGTCTTCCCGACACCACCACTGCCACAGCAGATGACGACGCGACTCTCGGCGAGGAGCTCCTCGACTGCGCTGTCGGTCACAGCCGCTCGATCCCGCGGGTGAGAGCGTCGGCGAGCACGTCGACTTGGGGGCGGCCGATGTCGGGAGTGAAGAGGAACGGCAACTCGATGGTCGGGAGCGGGAGCTGCGCGCGCAGGCGATCGATCTGCTCGCGCTGCACGTCGTGACGGGTCGCGCGAAACTCGACGGCGCGGGCGAGGTCGTGCGCCTCACGATCGGAGACGAAGCGGCCCGCGGCCTCTGCTTCGGCGCGTACGTCGTCGACCGAGGCCGACACACCGACCGGAAGAGGTTCGAAGCACTGGTTCACGACGACGGGACCGAGCGCGACGCCGGCGCGGTCCTCGATCGCGTAGGCGGTCTCGATGGCCTCGCTGACCGGTGTCTCCTCCGGCAACGTCACGAGCATCACCTGACAGCGAGCCGGATCGGACAGCAGTGCGACGACGTCGGACGCCTGCTTGCTGATCGGTCCGACCCGCACCGCGTCGAGCAGGCCGCGGGGCGAGAGCAGGAAGGAGACGGCGTGGCCGGCCGCGGGCGCGTCGACGATGAGCAGATCCGCGGCCCGCGACTCGTCGAGGGACTTCACCTTGCCGAGAACGAGAATGTCCTTCATTCCCGGAACCGCGGTCGCGACGACTTCGAGCGCGCCCGATGCGATCAGCCGTTTGGAGATCCGGCGCATCCCGTGCGACTCGAGGTAGTCGACGAGGGCCGCGTCGGGCGTGAGGAAGCGGGCGCGGATGCCGGGTTCCAGATCGAGCTCGTCGTAGGAGAAGGCCTCGGTACCGAACATCGTTGCCAGGCCCGATTTGCCCTCGACCTCTACGATGAGCACGCTCGAGCCCGCACGCGCCGCGGCTACTGCCAGTCCGGCCGTCACGGTCGTCTTCCCGACGCCGCCTTTGCCCGCGACGATGACGACGTGGGAGGCAGAGCAGAAGCGCGCAACCTCCATCCCCGCATGCTACGAGAGGCCGATGCGATCCCCCCGTGTCCGAGTCCGCGCCATCGCCGGCGCTGCGTTGGTGCTGGCGGCATTGGCTGCGTGGACCGGAGAAGCGGGCTCGGCACCGCGCGACGGCGGGACGCGTGGGATCGTCATCGTCCAGGTGAACGGTCTGCTCGACCCGCCGAATGCAGCGCTGATCACGAAGTCGCTGCGTGACGCGGAGCGAGCCCGAGCCTCACTGGTCGCGTTTCAGCTGAGTGCGTCGGGCGCGGTCGACGTGAACGTCGACTCGCTGGTCCGAGCGATCGTCCGGTCGCCGGTACCGGTCGCGGTGTGGGTCGGTCCGTCGGGCGGGCAAGCCCGCGGCGCGAGCGCAGAACTCGCGCTCTCGGCTTCGTACGTCTCGGTGGCACCGGGCGCGCACATCGGGCCCATCACACCGATCGACTTCGGTCATCCACACGCGCCCGGGCAGCGCAGTGCGGCAACGCTGGTTACCGCGCGCCGGCCCGAGGCCGATCTCGACGCGGTTTTCGATCACCGCCTGTCGGGCAAGGACGCGGTCGCGGCCAAGCTCGTCGACGGTACCGAGCCGACGGTTGGTCAGTTCATCGCCGGCTTGAACGGCAAGGTGCTCTCGACCGCGAAGGGTGATGTGCGGATGCGCACCTCGACCGTTGTCGGCGTCGGCGCGAATCGCAAGGTCCAGGCGAACCAGAACGTCCGGTTCCGCAAGCTCGATCTCACTCAGCAGCTCGCGCACACGCTCGGTGCGCCCTGGGTTGCGTACTTCCTGTTCGTCGCGGGGCTCGCGCTGATGCTGCTCGAGTTCTATACGGCGAGCGTCGGGATCGCGGGCGCCGTCGGTGCGGTCGCGCTCGTCGGCGGTTGCTTCGGCTTCTCCCACCTGCCGGTCGCGCCGTGGGCGATCGGGCTGCTCGTGCTCGGCATGTTCGGCCTGGCCATCGACCTGCAGGCCGGCGGGCTCGGACCGTGGACGTTCATCGGCGCCGCGGCGCTGATCGCGGGCTCGCTCTGGCTGTACAACGGCGCGACCGCGCTCGATCCCGCCTGGTGGATCGTGGTGCTCGTCTGCGGCTCCACCCTGCTTTTCGTGCTCTCCGGGATGACCGCGATGGTTCGGAGCCGGTTCTCGACGCCGACCATCGGCCGGGAGGAGTTGATCGGCGAGATGGGTTTCGCCGAGGTCGGTGTCGACCCAGATGGGGTGGTTCGCGTCAGAGACGCCCTTTGGCGCGCGCGCACGAATCGGGCCACGCCGATTGCGGCCGGCGACGCGGTGCGCGTCGTAGCTGTAGAGGGCGTGCTTCTCGAAGTGGAGCCCGAAGCGGGCGGCGCGCGCGACTACCGGAAGCGGTCCGGCCAGCACTGACGACAGTGCGCGCGCGGTCGGCCGCGGCATGCTCGCCCGCCCTCAAAACTTTCTCTTGTCATAAGGAATGTGGGCAGATACCTTCCGCGCGCTGAGGGGAAATTCTGGGACGGAGTAAGCGTGGCACTCGGCCTTATTCATGAAACGTGGCATTTGCGCGCGGCATGTCGCGGACCCGAATCGGCGTTGTTCTTCCCACCGTCGACACCGGAACGTCGCGACGAGCGCGAAGCGCGCGAGCTGCACGCAAAGCACATCTGTACACAATGTGGTGTTCGGGAGGACTGCCTCGATTTCGCGCTTCGCGTGCGGGAACCCCACGGCATCTGGGGTGGCCTCACCGAGGCCGAGCGGCGGAGCCTGATACCGGAAGACGCCGTCTAGCGCGTCGAACCGCAGGTCAGCGTCCGGGGCTGAGGACGCGAGGCGCCACGTAGACTGTATGGATGAAAGCCGTCGGAGCCGAGCCGAATCCCGAGCTCGTCGCTCCAAGAACGCGTGACGCGGCAACCGTCATCCTCGTTTCGGATCGGCCCGATCTGCATGTGTTGATGCTGGAGCGCACCCGGCGGGCCGTGTTCGGGCCGGGCGCAACCGTCTTTCCCGGCGGAGCGGTCGATCCCGGCGACGGCGCCCCGGAGCTCGCCGTTCGGGTCGTCGGCCTGGCCGATCCCGAGGCGAGCACCGCCCAGGGGATCGCCCGTGGGGGGCTCGCCTTCCGGGTCGCGGCGCTGCGCGAGTGCTTCGAGGAGGCCGGCCTCCTGCTGGCGCGTGACGCCGCGACCGGACGCCCGGTGGAGCACGACGACGCGCTCGCAACCGCGCGCCGGCAGCTCAACGCGGGTTCGCTCGCGTTCAGTGACCTGCTCGCGAGCCGTGATCTCGTCTTCGACGCCCGGGAGCTGCGCGTCTTCTCACATTGGCTGACGCCGCTCGGCGCGCCGCGCCGCTACAACACCTGGTTCTTCGTCGCGCCCGCACCCCACGGTGAAGAAGGCACGCACGACGACAACGAGCTCGTGGCGTCGGATTGGGTGCGCCCGGCCGACGCGCTCGCACAGCATGCCGACGGTCGCATCGATCTCATCTTCCCGACCGAGATGAGCTTGCGCGCACTCTCGCACTACGACAACTCAGACGATCTCTTGCGCGATCTCGACGCAATAGGTCGCGACGCGACCGGACAACCCGTCGTGGTGAGCGACGGCACCGGCGAACGCGTCGCGCTCCCGCAAGACGCAAGCCGCCCGACGATGCCGTGGACGGACCCGCTCCCCGACATCCCCTCACGAGCCGAGCGAGAAGCAGCCCGCAAGGTGAGCTCCTAGTGCCGGCGATGACGCCCGAGGTACCCAGCGCGCTGTCGCCGTTGATCCGGCGCGTCGTCGCGAACAATCCCAGCCTCATGACCGGGCCCGGTACCAACACGTACCTCGTCGGTATCGACGAGGTGGCGGTGATCGATCCCGGTCCCGATGTCGCGAAGCACGTCGAGTCGATCGTGGGCGCTGCCATGCGCGACCGCGTGCGTTGGGTCCTGCTCACCCACACGCATCCCGACCACTGGCCCGCGGCGGATCGGATCCGCAAGAAGACCGGCGCGCTCGTCGGTGCGTTCGGGAAGATTCCCAAAGCCGACGAGGTGAAGCTCGATCTCGACCTCGTGCTCGACGACGGCGACACGATCGACGGCACCGAGTTCCGGCTCGAGGCGCTGCACACGCCGGGCCATGCGCCGAATCACCTGTGCTTCTTCCTCGACGAGGAGCGCGCGCTGTTCACGGGCGATCACGTCCTGAACGGCACGACCACCGTCGTCAACCCGCAACGCGGCGGCGACATGGTGCAGTACCTCGCGTCGCTCGACCGGCTGCGCAAGATCAAGCGGTTGGCCAAGATCTGCCCCGGTCACGGTGACGTGATGGAAGATCCCGCGGCGGTGCTCGACGAGTACGTGGCTCACCGCAAGGCGCGCGAACGCCAGATCCTGCGGCTGTTGGGCAAGGGCCCGGTGAAGATCAATGATGTCGTCGCCACGCTCTACACCGAGACCCCCGAGGGTCTGCTCGACATGGCCGGCCGCCAGGTGCACGCCCATCTCCTCAAGCTCAAAGCCGAAGGCAAGGTCACCGGCACCACGGTCAAGTCGGCGTGGTCCAAGGTCTGAACGCGCCTGGATAACTGAAGGGGCTGGGCGTAGCCTGCGCAAAGTTCTTCGCGCACGCAACAAGGGGGGCCGCTGTGGCCGAGACCAAGATTTTCATCAACGGTGAGTGGACGGCCGCGGCCTCGGGGGAGACCTTCCCGACGTTCGCACCGTCGACGGGCGAGAAGATCGCCGATGTCGCGAAGGCCGGGCGCGAAGACGCGGCGCGGGCCATCGAGGCCGCCCGCAAGGCGTTCGACGACGGCCCCTGGCCGAAGATGGCGGGCAAGGAGCGCGCCGAGCGCTTGCGCAAGGTGGCTGAGCTGATCACCGCCCGTTCGGGTGAGATTTCGGAGATCGAGGCGCGTGACGGCGGCGGCACTATCAAGAAGGCGATGTTCGCCGACGTACCGGGCTGCGCGTCCACGTTCGAGTACTTCGCGGGTTGTGCGGAGAACGAGCCTGACGTCATCGACCGCGGCGAGAGCCCGTTCCCGCCCGCGAAGAGCATCGTGCGCCGCGAGCCGTACGGCGTGTGCACGGGCATCGTGCCCTGGAACTTCCCGCTGCTCATGGCCGGCTGGAAGATCGCTCCCGCGATCGCAGCCGGTAACTGCGCGGTGTTGAAGCCCGCGAGCTTCACGTCGTTGTCGGCGGTCGAACTGGTGAAGGCGTGCGAGGAGGCCGACATCCCGTCCGGTGTCGTCAACCTCGTCACCGGTCCCGGCGGCAGCGCCGGCGAAGAGCTCGCACAGCACCCGCTCGTCGACAAGGTCGCGTTCACCGGTTCGACCGAAGTCGGCCGGCGCATCATGCAGCTCGCGTCGGGCACCGTGAAGAAAGTCACGCTCGAACTGGGCGGAAAGTCGGCCAACATCGTGCTCGACGACGCCGACCTCGACCTCGCGGCCGCGGGGGTGCTCTGGGGCACGTTCTTCCACAACGGCCAGGTGTGCGAGTCGGGAACGCGTGCGCTGGTGTCGCGCAAGATCTACGACGAGTTCGTCGGCATGCTCGTGGAGCGCGCGGGCAAGATCGTGGTCGGCGACAACATGGACATGAACACCGACCAGGGTCCGCTGGTCGCACCGAGCCAGGTCGACACCACCGAGCGCTACGTGAAGCTCGGTCTCGACGAGGGAGCCAAGCTCCTCTGCGGTGGATCCAAGTTCACCGACCTGCCGGCCGGTCTCGACCCGAACGCCTACTTCCAGCCGACGATCTTCGAAGCCGACAACTCGATGAAGATCGCACAGGAGGAGATCTTCGGACCGGTGTTGTGCGTGATCCCGTTCGACTCGGATGACGAAGCGATCAAGATCGCGAACGACTCGATCTACGGGCTCGGCGGCGGCGTGTGGAGCAAGAACCTTGATCGCGCGCACGAGGTCGCCGCAAGCATGCGCACCGGCACCGTGTGGGTGAACGACTACCACATGATCACTCCGAGCCAGCCGTTCGGTGGCTACAAGCAGTCCGGGGTGGGTAGCGAGCTCGGCGAGTACGGCTACAACGAGTACCGCCAGATGAAGCACGTCTGGCAGAACACCTCTACCGACCGCAGCGGCTACCTCCACTTCTCCGCCCTCAGCGGGAACATCTAGTCACTGAGGCGCCATGCGCGTGACCGGTACTGACGCGGCCGCTCGGATCGTCGAGCGGTCGCGTCGCGACCGACCGGGCGCGCTCGTGTTCACGATCGGAACCGGTTGTTGCGAATCAACCGCGCCGTTCCTCTATGAGGATTTCTGGCCGGGTCCGGATGCCGAACCGGTGGGCGAGGTTGCGGGTGTCGCCGTCTACGCGCCCGCGTACCTGCGCGCGCTGTATCCCGGTGACGACGGCGTGACGATCGACGTCGAAGAGCTGATGGCCGAGTCGATGTCGATCGAGACCGAGTACGGGTTCCGGTTCATCCTGCGCGGCGACGAGCGGGTGTCGCCCACGGGCGTGACCCAGCAGTGCGAGGTGCCCGACGCGGTGTCGGCGCTGCGCGACCGCGGTCGGCAGGAGCTGCCGGAGGCACTCCGTCGCGCGCGGATGCGCTGAGCGCTACCGGCGACTCGCGAGATAGACGAGCGTGTCGTAGACGACGGGCAGCAAGCCGCCGTGCGCGTCGATCGTTGCGCCGATCTCGCCGTGCAGTCGCGCGCGCGCGTCGACCGGAAGCATTCGGTGGCCGGAGTGCGTCTCGAGCAGGCGGATCCACTCCCCGCTCGTGTACGACGTCCGCCACGCGACCTTGCGTTCGACCATGGGCTCGAAGGCGCCACATGCGTCGGAGTCGCCGACGAGGACCTCCGGCTGCCACCGCTCGCCGACCGAGTCGCTGAGCTCGGGCGCGAGCCGCTGATACACGGCGTCGTTGTCGGTCTTGAACGGCTCCGGGTGCGCGCGTCCGGCGTTCCAGAACAGCGCGATCGTGCCGCCCGGCGCCAACGCCTCGGCGGCCTTCTCGTAACGATCGGCTCCGTGCACCCAGTGCCATGACTGCGCGGCGAACACCAACCGGAATGCGCCGCGCCGGACGGGCCATTCCTCGAACGACGCCTCCTCGACCGTGACACCCTTGGCGCGCAACACGCGCGCCATCTCCCGGCTCGGTTCCAGCGCGTGCAGCGCGAGACCGCGCGCGACGAAGCCGCCGGTCGCCTTGCCGGTTCCCGCGCCGATCTCGAGGACGGCGTCGCCCGAGCTCAGGCCGCCGTACTCGATGATCGTGTCGAATACTCCATCGGGATACGACGGCCGGGTCGCTTCGTACTGGTCGGCAACCTCGCCGAACACGAGCGCCTGCTCGCGCGGGAAGTTTTCGCCGGTCACTCGCTCAGCTGTTCTCGTTGGCGGGGGCGAGCTTGTTCACGAGGTCGAAGATGCGAGCGGTGCATCCGGCCATCTCGACCGGTGGCAGGAGCTCTTCGACGATTCGGCGCGCGATCTCGGCCAGCGCCACCGCGGCGGGCAGCTCGGGATGGGCGAGCACGACCGGTTTACCGACGTCGCCGCCCTCCGACACCGCACCGTCGATCGGCACTTCGCCGACGAGCGGTGCGCCGGTGAGTGCCGCGAGCCGCGTGCCGCCGCCCGACCCGAAGATCGCGTGACGTGATCCGTCGGGCGCGATGAACTCGTGCATGTTCTCGACCACGCCGAGCACCTTGAGGTACGAGCGCCGCGCCATGTCGGCCACGCGCGCCGCGACCTTCTGCGCGCCCTTGGCCGGCGTCGTGATCACGAGCATCTCGGCCTGTGGGAGTAGGCGGGCGAGCGCCATCTGGATGTCGCCGGTGCCGGGTGGCATGTCGATGAGGAGATAGTCGAGGTCGCCCCAGCGGACATCCACGAGGAACTGCTCGAGCGCCTTGGCGAGCACGAGGCCGCGCCACATCAGCGCGGTGTCCTCGTTGTCGACGAGCAGGCCCATGCTCACGATCTTGAGCCGGCCCCCGCCGGGAACCTCGACCTCGTTGGGCAGGATCTTGCCCTTGCCGTCAGGCTGCTTCGTTCCGGCGAGGCGCTCGTTCACGCCGAGCATGCGCGGGATCGAAAAGCCCCAGATGTCGGCGTCGAGCACGCCGACGGTCAACCCGCGCGCCGCGAGCGCCGCGGCCAGGTTGGCGGTGATCGACGACTTGCCCACTCCGCCCTTGCCGCTGCCGACCGCGATCACGCGTGTCGTCGCGGAGACCTCCGTGGGAGGAGCCTGCTGCGATGCGTGCAAGCGGGCGCGCTGCATCACGGCCGAACGCTCGTCCTGGGTCATCTCGTCGTACTCGACCGAAACATCGGCGACCCCGGGGATGCCGGCGACCTTCGACTGGACGTCGTTGCCGATCTGCCCGCGCAGCGGGCATGCGGCGGTGGTGAGCGCCACCTTCACCATGACGTTGCCGCCGGGGTCGACGGTGATGTCATGCACCATTCCGAGATCGACGATCGAGGCCCGGAGCTCCGGATCGAGGACCCCCGCGAGCACGCTGCGGACGTGCTCCGCGCTGGGAGGGGCCTCGGGCGCGCCGGGCGGCGGGGAATCGGGCGGGGAGGATGTGGTGTCCGTCATGGTCGAATCGATGGGGTGCATCACCGAATAAAACCAGTGTAGACCTTGAAAATATGCCCGCTCCGAAGGTACCGTCGAGGAAATGGACCTGCTCGCGATGCTCAAGGCCCTCGGCGACGAGACGCGCTTTTCGATGTATCGCGAGCTGGCGGGATCGACTCGGGGCTGCTCGGCCCAGGAGCTCGCCGACTCACTCGGGCTGCACGCCAACACGGTGCGGCTGCACCTGGATCGCCTCCGCGAAGCGGGCCTGGTCGACGTCGAGGCCGTTCACCGCGGCACGGTCGGCCGCCCTACCCACATCTACTCGTTGGCGCCGGGAGCCCCGGGCCTGGGTTTCGACCCGCCGAGCTACACGCTGCTCTCCGGTCTGCTCGCCGCGCTCGCCGAACGGGTGGGTGCCGACGGCACCGAGGCGACCGAGATCGGCCGCGCCTGGGGTGTCGAGGCGGGTCGCCGTACGCGTTCGCGGTCGTGCGTGAACGCGCTCGTCGGCGAGATGCAACGGCTCGGCTTCGAACCCGAGACCGAGACGGTGGGCGAGACCTCCGACATGGCGTTCACCCGCTGCCCGTTCCGGGAGCTGGCCGAGGCGTACCCCGAGCTGGTCTGCAATCTCCACCGCGGGATCTCGGAAGGGATCGTGGCCGAGGTCGGAGGCGGAACAGTCGAGGACTTCGCCACGTTGTACGACCGGGACCCATGCCGGGTCTCTGTCGCGGTCAGGTAGCCTGGTCGTGAATCCCGCCTGTGGAGGGCAACGATGATCGTTCTCACCGATACCGCCACGACCAAGGTCAAGCAGCTCCTCGAAGCCGAGGACCAGCCTGAGCTCAGTCTCCGCGTCGCCGTGCGCCCGGGCGGCTGTTCGGGCCTCTCGTACGAGATGTTCTTCGACAGCGAGAAGGCTCCCGACGACATCGAGCAGACCTACGGCGAGGGTGTGCGCGTGGTCGTCGACCCCGCCAGTGCCGAGTACCTCGCGGGCGCCTCGCTCGACTACAAGGACGGCCTGCAGGATGCCGGCTTCACGATCAACAACCCGAACGCGCAGCGCACCTGCGGCTGCGGCCAGTCGTTTTCCTGATCGTTCTGGCTCCTGAGCGGTTCTGATGTGTCTGACGGCCCCGCTCCGGCGGGGCCGTTGCGCGTCCGCTTCCGCTGCAACGGTGCCGACACCGACGTCGAGGCCGCCGACGGCGAGTCGTTGCTGTCGGTGCTGCGCGAGCGGCTCGGGCTCGTGTCCGTCAAGGACGGGTGCGCGCCGCAGGGCCAGTGCGGTTGCTGCACCGTGCTCGTCGACGGCGAGCCGCGCGTGGCGTGTGTCACGCCAGCGGTGCGCGTCGAAGGGCGTTCGGTCACGACGGTCGAGGGTCTCGCGCCCGATGTTCGTGACCGGCTCGCAGCGTCGTTCGTCGCGACCGGCGGATCGCAATGCGGCTTCTGCACGCCAGGGATCGTCATGCGCTCGTGCGGAGCGCGGGCCCGCGATCTCGACCGTGCCCTCGCCGCGCATCTCTGCCGGTGTACCGGATGGCGCACGGTGTACGACGCGATTCGCGGCGCCCCCGTGACCGACGCGGGGCGCGACCTCGGCGCGGCGGCGCAGCGCGCGGAGCTCGAAGGTGGTGTCACCCAGGTTGTGCGAAGCGATATTCCGCTCGGTGGCGCGCCGTTCGCCGACGACACCGCGCCGCGCGACGCGCTCGTCGCGGTTCCGCGCCCGCCGGGCTCCGAGGCCGAGAGCGTCGAAGCGGCCGGCATGCAATGGGTCGTCGGCGCGTCATTGCTCGAGGCACGAACCAAGACCGGCAAAGTGCAGGGCCGGCGCACGACCGCCGAGGAGCGGCCGCCGCTGTTCGAGTTGTTGCCGGCGTGTCCACCTGGCGGGGTGCGGCTCGCGACGGCGTGGGTCGAGCCCGCGTACCTCGAGCCCGATGCCTCGTGGTGCGAACCGGGCGGAACTCCGGCGTCGCCGTTCGCGAACGGCGGCGCGTTCGGCGGCAAGGTGACCTCGCGGGCTCCCAGCGCGGCGCGTGAGCTCGCGGATCGCTTCGATCGGCCGGTACGGGTCGTCTACTCGCGTGAGGACGTCGTTCGGCTGGGACCGAAGCGACCGCCGATCGCCGCGACCGCGGTGTGGCATGACGGCGCGGTCCACATCGACGGCGTCGTCGCGAGCGGCGGCTTGGCGGCCTTCGGGCGCGATTGGCCGACGCCGTACGCGTGTGACGTCATGGCGAACTGGCACGAGGCCGAGGTTGCCGGGCCGCCCGTCCATATCGGAGCGCGCGCGACCGGGCTCGCCGAGCTCGCGGTTCTCGTCGAGGGCGCGCTCGACGGGGCCGGCGTCGATCGGGCATCGCTCACGGACGATCCCACGTTGCTCGACGTGTGCGTGCGCGCGCCTTCGGGCGCGAGCGCCGGCGCGCGCGTACACATCGATCCGGAGAGCGGTGCGCTCGATCGCATCGACGTGCGCGTCGCCGCGGGGGACCCGCTCGACGAGATCGTGTTGCGTTCCTACGCGTTGGGCGCGGCGCACATGGCGTTGGGCTGGGTGTGCACGGAGTCGCTGACCGTCGACCCGATCGCGAGCGGGGTGCACGACCTCACGATCCGTTCGTTCGGCATCGTTCGTGCCAAGGACATGCCCCCGGTCGACATCACCGTGATCCGCGATGACCGCGAGGCCCGGGCGGGATCGTCCGACGCGGTGTTCGCCGCCGTCGCGGCCGCGACGTGGAACGCGCTCACTCGTGCCGACGGCACTCGGCCCGATACGTTCCCCGCGCGTCAGACGCGCGCCGCGCGGTGCCTGAGGAGGTAGCGATGCCCGTCGAGCCCGTTCCCACCCCCAGCGCGCCGCCGGTTGCCGGCAACTACTCACCCGCGGTCCGGGCCGGCGATTGGTTGGTGCTCGCGGGCCAGGTCGGCCTCGATCCCGCGAGTGGCGCGATGGTCGAAGGCGTGGAGGCGCAGGCACGTCAGGTGCTGGCCAACATCCGGGCGATCCTCGCCGACTGCGGCGCATCGATGACCGACGTCGCGAAGACCACGGTGTTCGTCACCGAGATCGGAGAATTCGCCATCGTCAACGCGGTGTACGCGGAGGCGTTCGTCGATCACCGACCGGCGCGTTCGACGGTGCAGGTCGCCGCGCTACCCGGCGGCGCGGAGGTCGAGATCGAGACCTGGGCCTATCTCGGTGAGTGATCTGGCGCTTCGGATCTGAGCGGCGAGGTGGCCCGCAGGAGGTAACGAGCGTCGAAGCCGTCGTCGGCACGGTCGGCGGCCTCGATGGTGAACCCGGTGCGCTCGAACATCGCCTCGAGCAGCCACGTGAAGGTCGAGTGCTCGTCGCGTACGTGCTCTTCCATCTCCCAACGGGCCCAGTCGCCTTCGACCTGGTCGCCGAAGGGCGCGCACCATGCCTCGATGCGTTCTTCGGCCTCGTAGGGGTTGAAGCCGTAGACGACGTCCCACAGGCGGAACAGGCCGCCCGGGCGCAACATGGTCCGCACCCGACGCAGCGCGATCACCTTCCAGAAGTCAGGCAGGTGGTGAAGGGCGTAGCGGGAGTACACGATGTCGGCTGGATCGCCCCCGTGGTGGTAGGTGAGGAAACCGGCGGCGGCGATCTCGACGTTGTCGAGTGGCGCTTCGTCACGCTTGCTGCGCAGCCGTTCGCGCATCAACGGTGACACGTCGACGGCCACCACCCGCCGGCAAACGGGGGCGACCGCTAACGCGAACTGGCCGGTGCCGCAGCCGAGATCAACGACGACCGACGACGAATTCAGTCCCCAGGCGCGCAACAGTTCGACCTCTGCGGCGGCCCGGGCATCCATCTTGCCGTCGTATCGCTCGACGTGGCTGGCATCGACGTTCTCCCGACCCGCGTTGGCGAGCTCATCGAGCAGCCAACCGGGCATGGGGTGCGGCTCGTCCACCCGGCACATGTTTGTCATAGTGCCAGTAATCTGCCGGCGTGATCGGCGCAGTGCTCCTGATCTTGGCGATGGCGATCGTCGGGCCCGTGGGACTCTTCCTCGTCGGCGCGATCTGGTCGGGAATCACCGGTTGGCTTCTGTCCGACGACGCCGACTCTCCGCACGACGAGGCGGCGGAGGCTCAGCCCTCGTCCTGAACCCGGTCTCCGGCTCCGGGCCAACGGGTCTGGCCGAAGCGGTAGCCGACCGAGCGCACGGTCTGGATCAGGTTGGCGTGCTCTTCGCCGAGCTTGGCGCGCAGGCGCCGCACGTGAACGTCGACCGTGCGCGCACCCCCGTAGTACTCGTAGCCCCACACCCGTGAGAGCAGCTGCTCGCGTGTAAACACCTTGCCCGGGTGGGTGAGGAAGAACTTCAGCAGCTCGTACTCCATGTAGGTGAGGTCGAGCGGCTTGCCGTCGATCGCCGCCTGATACGTCTCGAAGTTGAGGACGAGATCGGCGTACGACGCGAGCTCCGGACTTTCGCCGCGCCCGGCGCGGAACAGCAGATGACGGAAGCGCGCCTCGAGCTCCCTCGGGTGGAACGGCGAGAGGCAGAAGTCGTCGAAGAGATCGTCGCGGTGCTCCAACTCGTGCAGCTGCGCACCGGAGACGAGCAGCAGGATCGAGTCGACGCGCGCGTCGCCCTTGCGCAGCGTGCGACACAGCGCGAATGCGCCTTCGGGATCTTCGTCGGCGCAGACGATGGCACCGGTCCAACCTTCGGCGGGCTCCGCCTGCATCGCCACCGACGCGTTCGCGACCGCCTTCCACCGTTGCCCCGCGAGATCGAGCGTGCGCGCGAGCATCGACGGCGGCGGATCAGGAAAGACGAGGGCGAGATCCTTGCGCTCGATCATGACGTAGCCGCGAGGCTAGAGCGCGCCGAGCCAGCGGTCGATCTCGAACGGCGTGACATAGGCCTTGTAGTCGGTCCATTCCCGCCGCTTGTTGATCAAGAAGTTCTCGAACACGTGCTCGCCCAGCGCCTCCGCCATCAGCTCGGAATTCTCCATGGAATCGAGCGCGTCCCGGAGCGACCCGGGCAACGCGCTGATGCCCTCGGCGAGGCGTTCGGCGTCGCTCAACGCGTAGATGTTGTCGGTGGCCTCGGCCGGCAGCGCGTAGCCCTCCTCGATCCCCCGCAGCCCGGCCGCGAGCATCACGGAGAACGCGAGGTACGGATTGCACGCAGGGTCGGGTGCGCGGAACTCGATGCGAGTCGAGTCGCTCTTACCCTGCTTCGGGAGCGGTACCCGCACGAGCGCCGAACGGTTGTTGCGCGCCCAGCACTTGTACACCGGCGCTTCGTAACCGGGAATCAGCCGCTTGTACGAGTTGACCCACTGGTTGGTGATCGCGACGATCTCGTTCGCGTGCACGAGCAACCCGGCGATGAAGTGCTTGGCGACCTTCGACAAGCCGTTCTCGTCGCCGGGATCGTGGAACGCGTTCACGTCGCCTTCGAACAGTGAAAGGTGCGAGTGCATCCCCGACCCGAACGCGCCGGCGATCGGCTTGGGCATGAAGGTCGCGTGCACACCGAGATCCTGTGCGACCTGCTTGGTAACGAGCCGGAACGTCATCACGTTGTCGGCCATGGTGAGCGCGTCGGTGTGACGGAGGTCGATCTCGTGCTGACTCGGGCCGTTCTCGTGGAACGAGTACTCGACCGGGATGCCCATCGCCTCGAGCCGCAGCACCGTCTGCTTGCGGAGCTGCGAGCCGAGATCGTTGGCGGTGTGATCGAAGTAGCCCGCGTTGTCGAGCGGCTCGATCCGCTCGGCGGTCCGGGAGTAGAAGAACTCCATCTCCGGGCCGACGAAGAAGGTGAAGCCCTTCTCCCGGGCCCGTTCGAGGTTTCGCTTCAGCACGTGGCGGGGGTCGCCGTGGAAGGGCTCGCCCGAGAACATCTGGATGTCGCAGAACATCCGGGCCACCGGCGCGTCCGGGTCGCCGCCGGGCAGCAGCTCGAAGGTGTTCGGGTCGGGTTTGGCCAACATGTCGGATTCCTGAATCCGGCTGTAGCCCTCGATCGTCGATCCGTCGAAGGTCATGCCCTCCTCGAGTGCGACCTCCAACTCGGCGGGAGTGATCTCCACCGACTTGAGGAAACCGAGCACGTCCGTGAACCAGAGCCGGACGAAGCGCACGCCGCGCTCCTCGACGGTTCGCAACACGTACTCGAGTTGGCGCTCCATGTGCTCAGTGTAGGAACGATCGCGTAGCCTCCCCGAGGCCGCGGCGACCCGGTAACAGAGCGTTCATATTGGAGCAACGGCCGAGAAATCGCCTCCCGAAAAGCTGAGAATCAACCAATCAGGCTCGGCATGACTTGCCCGGGCGTCGAGCACAGGAGTGACAGTGGCTATCAAGGCGGAATACATCTGGATCGACGGCACCGAACCGACTGCGCGCCTGCGCTCGAAGACGAAGATCCTCGACGGCAAGGCCGACCTCCCGTCGCTCCCGATCTGGGGCTTCGACGGGTCGAGCACGAACCAGGCGCCGGGCAAGGCATCCGACTGTGTGTTGAAGCCGGTCGCCGTGTTCCCCGACCCGTTGCGCGGCGAGCCGCACGTGCTCGTGATGAGCGAGGTGCTCCTCACCAGCATGAAGCCGCACCCGACCAACACGCGCGCGTTGCTCCAGCCCGTCGCGGAGAAGCACGCGGCGCAGGAGCCGCTGTTCGGCATCGAGCAGGAATACAACTTCTTCAAGGGTGGTCGTCCGCACGGTTTCCCCGAGCGCGGCTTCCCCGCGCCGCAGGGCTTCTACTACTGCGGTGTCGGCGCCGACGAGGTGTTCGGCCGTGACATCGTCGAGGTGCACCTCGACGCGTGTCTCGAAGCCGGCATCGGTGTCTCGGGCATCAACGCCGAGGTGATGCCCGGGCAGTGGGAATTCCAGGTCGGGCCGCTGAGCCCCCTGGATGTCTCGGACCACCTCTGGACGGCGCGTTGGCTGCTGTACCGCATCGCCGAGGAGTTCGGCATCGCGGCAACCCTCGACCCGAAGCCCATCGCGGGCGATTGGAACGGCGCGGGCGCGCACACCAACTTCTCCACGAAGGCGATGCGCTCGTCGTACGAACCGATCATCGCCGCGTGCGAAGCGCTCGGGAAAAAGGCGCTGGAGCACGTGGAGAACTACGGCTACGGCATCGAGGAGCGCCTCACCGGTCTGCACGAGACCGCGCCGTGGAACGAGTTCAACTACGGCGTGTCCGACCGTGGTGCTTCGGTGCGGATCCCGTGGCAGGTCGAGGTCGACGGAAAGGGCTACATCGAAGACCGTCGTCCCAACGCCAACATGGACCCGTACGTCGTGACGCGCATGATCACCGACACGGTCTGCAGCGCGCTCGGCGACTAGCACTCAGACGCGAAGGGGATCGAGGACTTCGACCACCGGATCGGGTCCTCGAGTCCTTGCGTTGCGGCGCGATGAGTTCTGCGGAGGGCGACGGTCTGTACCTGTGACGACCGAACGCCTGCTACAGGAGACTTGCGATGCCCCGGATCACACCCAACCTCTGGTTCGACACCGAGAGCCTGGAGGCGGCCGAGTTCTACGTGTCCGTCTTCCCGAACTCGAAGATCAAGGCCGTGAGCCACTACACCGATGCCGGTCCGCGCCCGGCCGGCGAGGTGCTGACGGTCGACTTCCTGCTCGACGGTCAGGAGATCACCGCCATCAACGGCGGCCCGCAGTTCACCTTCGACGAAGCGATCTCGATGTTGATCAACTGCAAGGACCAAGCCGATATCGACTACTACTGGTACAAGCTCTCCGAGGGCGGCTAAGAGTGCCAGTGCGGTTGGCTCAAGGACAAGTTCGGCCTCTCGTGGCAGGTGTGCCCCGAGGCGATGGCCGAGATGATGACCGATCCCGACCAGGGACGCCTCGAGCGGGGGATGAGGGCCATGCTCGGCATGAAGAAGATCGACATCGCCGCGCTGTACGCCGCCGCCGACGCCGGCTGACCCAAATGGCGGCCGGCTGAGCCGTCACGTTTTCTCATCAAAGGCGTTCGCCGCTCTACTCGGCGGCGAGGATTTGGTACAGCTGCTTGCGGGCGTCGTTGACGATCGCGAGTCCCCGGTCGACCTGATCGGGGGTGCCGACCGTCGCGATCTGCTTGAACGCCTGGTACAGCTGCGCGAACGCGTCGCGCACCTCGCGGTTTCGCTTCGGGCCCTTGCCCGCGAGCTCCCACGGCGTGCCGCCGGCCTGCTCGATGCGCTCGGCCGACTCGGTCCGTCCGGCCTCGGTGATCTCGAACACGCGCTTGCCGTCACGCTCGGTCGAGCGGACGAGGCCCTCGTCTTCGAGCAGCTGCAGCGTCGGGTACACCGAGCCGGGGCTCGGTCGCCAGGCTCCACCCGACTTCTCCTCGAGGTTCTGCATCACGTCGTAGCCGTGACCCGGGGCCTCTGTGAGAGCGGCCAGAACTGCGGTCCGAATGTCGCCTCTGCGCATCCGGGGCCCGCCCCAGCGGCCATCCCGGCCGCCGTGACGGCCTCTGCCGCCACCTCTGTGTTGGTGCTCTTGCATATGGAACTCCTTCCGAAGAACACTCTTGACTGATCACGATATATCGTAACCGATCACGATACAAATTGATTCCCGAGATCCCGCGGCTCAGAACCGGGAGACGGTCAGGGCGTAGTCGCCGGCGCCCGGGAACGGTTCGCGCGCCCAGCCCGCGTAGCGCTCGGCGAGCGTGAGCCCGGCGGCGGTGCATTGCTCGTCGTACGCATCGAGGTCGTAGCCGCGGCCGAGCTGGAAGCCGGCGACGAGTCCGCCGCCCGGCGCGATGTGACGGGCGCACCCGGCGACAACTGCGGCGTGGGTGCCGGCCGGGGTGAAGAGCAGCACGTTGCCGGCCATCACCACGGTGTCGAACGTTCGGCGGAGGTCGAGCGTCGCCAGATCGTGCTCATGCCAGTCGATGTCGGGTGCGGCCTTGCGCGCCGTGGAAAGCATCGAGGCATCGACGTCGACTCCGACAACCGTGACCCCGCGTCGTGCGAGCTCGATCGCAACTCGGCCGGTGCCGCAGCCCGCATCGAGCACCGACGTCAGGATCGGATCGAGCCCGAGCAGGAACGCGACCTCGCCGTGCACGTCGACACCGCGCGCTGCGAGCGAGTCGAAGCGGGCTTGGTAGTCGTCACCGTCCCATGTCATCGATCGAGTGTGGCACGACCGTCATTATCCTGGCGCGGTGACCCGACTACGCGTTGCCGCGGCCCAGATCAATGTCGTGGTGGGCGATCTCGTCGGCAATGCGGAGCGCGTGCTCGACGCCTACGAGCGATCGGTCGCCGAGAGCTGCGATCTCGTCGTGTTCCCCGAGCTCGCGGTCACCGGCTATCCGCCCGAAGATCTTCTGTTGAAGCCCGCGTTCGTCGCCGAGGCCGCCGAGACGGTCGCGAAGCTCGCGGCGCGCACCGGCGCCTGCACGGCGGTCATCGGCTTCCCGGAGCGCGTCGGCGCCGATCTCTACAACGCGGCGGCCGTGTGCGCGAACGGCGAGATCGTCGGCGTGTACCGCAAGCAGCGACTGCCGAACTACTCCGTGTTCGACGAGCAGCGTTACTTCACGCCGTCAACCGAAGCAGGAGCAAACTACGACATCGCGGGAGCGAGGGTCGCGGTTTCGATCTGCGAAGACATCTGGGCGCCCGAGCCCATCCTCGCGATGGTCGCCAACGGCGCCGAGATCGTCGTGAACATCAACGCTTCGCCGTACTTCGCCGGGCGGCTCCGCGAACGCGAGGACATGCTTGCGGTACGGAGCCGCGAAGCGGGCGTCCCCGTCGTGTATGTCAACCTGATCGGTGGCCAGGACGAGCTCGTGTTCGATGGCGCGTCGCTCGTGTTCGACGCGCACGGACGACTCGTCGCGCGGGCCAAGCAGTTTTCGGAAGATCTCCTCGTCGTCGACTTCGACGACTCGGCGCCGACCGCAGCACGCGTCGAGCCCGTGCTCACGCCCGTGCACGAGATCTACGAAGCGCTCGTGCTCGGTACTCGCGACTACGTGCGCAAGAACGGCTTCCACGACGTGCTGATAAGTCTCTCGGGCGGCGTCGACTCGTCGCTCGTGGCCGCTATTGCCGTCGATGCGCTCGGTGCCGAGCACGTGAACGGCGTCATGTTGCCGTCGCGCTACTCGAGCGAAGGCAGCGTCGCGGATGCGGTCGCGCTCGCCGGTCGGCTCGGCATCCGGATCTACACGGTGCCCATCGAGCCCGCGCACGCTGCGTTCGAGGAGATGCTGGCGCCGGCGTTCGCGGGGGCGGCGCCCAACGTTGCCGAGGAGAACCTGCAGGCTCGTATCCGCGGCAATGTCGTGATGACGATCTCCAACAAGTTCGGCTGGATGGTGCTCAGCTGCGGCAACAAGAGTGAGATGGCGACCGGCTACGCCACGCTGTACGGCGATATGGCCGGCGGCTTCGCGGTGATCAAGGATGTCCCGAAGACCCTCGTCTACGCGTTGTGCGACGACCTCAACGAGCGTGCCGCGCGCGAAGTGATCCCGCGGGCTGTCATCGACAAGCCGCCGTCGGCCGAGTTGCGTCCGGGTCAGAAGGACACGGATTCGCTCCCCGACTACGCCGAGCTCGATCCGATCATCGAGGGCTACGTCGAGGGTGACCAGTCGGTCGCGGAGCTCGCCGCGCGCGGCGTGAATGCGGAGCTCGCGCGTCGAGTCGCGCGCATGGTCGACCGCAACGAGTACAAACGACGGCAGGCACCACCCGGCGTGCGTGTCTCGCGCAAAGCCTTCGGCAAGGACCGCCGGCCCCCGATCACCAACCGCTGGCCGGGGTAGGTGTCGCGAACGCCGGGAGGCCGTGCCGGAGGCGCTCCGGCCGACCGAGGGAGCCAATCGGAATGGCAGACCCGGCGACCGCTCGTGCCGGAGCTCGCCCTCGTCGCAGCGACGATCGCGTACGGCAGCACGTTCAAGATCGTGCAAAACGCGCTCGAACACCTCACGCCGGCCGGCTTCATCCTGCTGCGGTTCATCGTGGGGACGATCGCGCTCACGCCGTTCGCGTTGCGGCGGGGATGGCGCCGGGCGGGCATCGATGCGAGCCCGCGGGACTTCTTGATCGCCGCGCTCGGCTTCGGCGGGGTCGGGTTCGCCGGTTACTGGCTGCAGAACGCGGGACTCGAGCGGACGACGACATCGAATGCGGCGTTCATCACCGGTCTGTTCGTCGTGTTCACGCCGTTGGTGGAGACAGCCGTGACGCGGCGACTACCGAGTCGCAACGTGGTGATCGCAGTGGGCGTTTCGGCCGTCGGTTTGTTCCTGCTGACCGGCGCGTCGTTGCGGCTCGGCGCCGGTGACGCGTTGGAGCTCGGTTGCGCGCTGATGTTCGGTATCTGGATCTTCATGGGAGGAGCCCTCTCGCATCGCTTCGATCCGGTCGCGCTCACAGCGCTGCAGATGGTCGTGGTCGGGGTGTGCGCCGTTCCGGCGGTGCTCGTGACGGGCCTCGGCGACGTCACCGCGGGAGCGCTCGGCGCGGTCGTGTTCACCGGCGTCGTGTGCAGCGCGATCGCCTTCACCCTGCAGCTGTGGGGCCAGCGGTTCGTCGCGCCGAGTCGGGCCGCGGTGATCCTGCTGTTCGAGCCGGTGGTTGCCGGGTTCGTGGGCTATCTCGTGGGCGAGCGACTCGGAGCCGTCGTGATCTTCGGCGGCATCCTCATCGCGGAGTCCCGGGCGTGGCGCCGCGGCCGGGCCGAGCTCCCTACTTGACCGAGCGGTCAAGGGGCGGTGAAAATGCCCCCGTGACCGACGAGACCAAGCCCCGTGCTCCTTTCGCGCCCTGGGACCGACGGGAGCTCCCCGGCCTGTTCTCCGTGGAGGAGACCGCCCGGCGGGTCGGCAACTACAAGTGGGCCGAGATGCGCCTCTTCGAGGTGCTGGGCGGATGGGTCGCCACGGTCCCCGAGCTCGACGTGAAGTTGGTGCTCGGTCGGCACTGCTATCACCACGCCTGGCACAGCGAGTTGTGGCACAAGCGCCTGCCGGAGCTGCGCGAGATGAACCCCGAGCGGCTCACCGTGCCCGCCAACGACGCGTTCGTCACGTTCATGGACGCGGTGCGCGAGCCCGAGGCGCCCGAGCACACGATCGAGAAGCTCGTCGGCGTCTACCGCGTGCTGATCCCGCGGTTCATCGCCGCGTATACGTACCACCTCAACGGAACCAGCCGGATTACCGACGCGCCGACCATCCGGTCGCTCTCGTTCGCACTGCAGGACGAATTCGACGATTGGCGAGACGGCGAGATGCTCATCCAGTCGTTGCTCGA
Source organism: Acidimicrobiia bacterium (assembly GCA_038320885.1). Lineage (GTDB taxonomy): Bacteria > Actinomycetota > Acidimicrobiia > IMCC26256 > PALSA-610 > JBBQER01. Next base: position 107,051 of record JBBQER010000001.1, on the reverse strand, counting down.
CACGCCCGAGAAGATAGAGAGAGCCGGCCGCCGCCAAGAGGAGCTCGAGAAGCTCGCGCTGGCGTCGGGAGGGATAGCCGGTCCCGGTAGCCTGGGAGAACCGGCACAGGAGGTATCAGTCGCATGAAGAAGATGCTCCCCGAGTCCGAGCTCGCCCGTGACGAGCGGTTCGTCCGCTCCAAGATCGAAGACCGCATCTTCGACCCGCGTGGCGCCAAGATCGCGGCCCGCAACACCGGTCCGGCCAAGATGGCCACCGACCGTCCCGCCGCAGCCGAGCGCTCCCGTTCGTTGATGCACGGCATCTTCGTGGGCGAGGTCCAGGCGCTCGAAGGCGCGGGCCGCACCTGCTTCGACTTCGACGACACCGAAGCGCCGTTCCAGCTCAAGCTCGACATGGCGCGCCAGTGTTGGGACGAGTCGCGGCACTGCGAGATCTCGATCAAGCTCGGCGACCACATGGGAACCGAGATCGGGGAGTACACCGAGAGCACGTTCCTCTACTCGGCCGCGTGCAACCCCGACCCGGTGCTGCGCCTCTGCGGTGTCAACCGCGCGCTCGAGGGTCTCGCCATCGACGTGTTCAGCACGATGAAGGAATTCGGGAACGAGTCGGGCGACCCGGTGCTGGAGTTCTGCGAAGACTGGATGCTCGCCGACGAGGTGACCCACGTGAAGATGGGCTCCGACTGGCTGCGCCGCCTCACCGACAAGGACCCCGAGCGGCGCGAGCGCGCCCTTGAGTTCCAGCGCACGGTCGACGCCATCTTCAACCTCGGTGGCTTCCGCGGCGACGAGGAGGAGAACGTGATCCAGCTCGCTCGCCGCTTCCGTGAGCTCGCCGGGTTCACCGAAGAGGAGAACGATTCCCTCTCGGCGCTCGCGCGCGAGTCGACCGAGCAGGCGCGTGAGATGGCCGAGATGGCGACCGCCGCGCTCAACGCGCAGAGCTCGTAGCTCACAACATCTCGTCGTGAGCCGAGTCACCGTCACGCCCGATCCCTTCACGCTGATCCCGTTCGACGCGCCGACAATCGCCTCGCTCGTCGAAGACGTAGCGGCCACCGTGGAGTTCCCGCCCGGCGTCGAGATCACGGTGGAGGTCGACGAGGAGCTGTTCCCGCCGCTCACCGGGCACATGACCGATGTGGTCGACGGTCGCGCCGTCCTCTGGGTGTCGGCCGCCAACCTCGAAGACACCCGCAGCCCCCGCACATTCGCACCCGACCAGGCCCGATCCGACTTCGGGGTCATGTTGCTGCGGGCGAAGGACCGGCTGTCCGAGGATTTCGCCGACGCGCCGGGCGACCGGGAGCTTCCTCGCGGTGAGCGGATCGCGTGGGACATCTACGCGATCGGGCGAGCCGAGCGGTTGGGCATGCCGGTACGGCGTCAGCGCGAGCTCTACGACTTCCGGCTCCAGCACGGCTTCACCGACGTCGCCGACGCCGCCTTCGAGCGGTGCTGGAACGCGCCGAGCATGACCTACGCCGGCGTCCGCGAGGTCTGCAAGGAGACCGGCGCCGCCGACCGCGGCCCCTCGAAAGTCCCGGTCGACATCCTCCGCCAGAAATAAGCGTCGGTCAGTCAGTCCAGATCGTGGGCCGAGATTGCGTCGAGTAGGTCGATCGTGGGCTTCTCCGCGAGCAGGGGAACGACGGCGGCCGCCATGTCGACCATGAGCGGGGTGTCGAGGTGGGCGCGCGCCGCGCCGGCTGATTCCCACTTCTCGATCACCACGAATCTGCCACTCTGGGTGGCGGAAGTGAGGAGGTCGACGTTGCGGCAGGCGGCCTCGCCGCGGGCGAGAACGACGTACCGCGCCAACACCGCGGCGAGCTCGGACTCATGGTCCGGACGAGCGGTGAACGCGGCGGTGAGGACCGCTATCTCGACGTCGGTGGTCATGCCCGACTCCTCTGCTCGACTCGCGGATATATGGCTCGCGGCGCGTTTGCAATAGGTCGACGGACTCGTTGTGAGCACGTTCGAGGGGTAAAAAGAGGCGCTTGACTAGGTATGTATCGTACTAATACGCGGATGGGAGGCGCCGAGCTCGCAGGGGCTGCTCGGGTCAGGTCCGACGTGATCGAGCAAGCTCACCGCCTGCACGGACGAAGGATTGGGCATTGGCGAAAGAACGTGTCGAGCGGGACGAAGAGGATCTTGTCCGGCTCTACCTGACCGACATCGGGCAGTACCCGTTGCTCACCAAAGACGACGAGGTTCGCCTCGCGCAGCAGATCGAGGGTGGCAACGCTGCGCGCGAGCAGATGCTGCGGGCGAAGTCCCTCACGCCGGCCAAGAAGCGGGAGCTCCGCCGGTCGGCGAGAAACGGCGACGAGGCGCAGCGCACCTTCGTGCAATCGAACCTCCGGCTGGTCGTGTCGATCGCCAAGAAGTACCAGGCCTCCGGCCTGCCGCTGCTCGACCTCATTCAAGAGGGCAACCTCGGGCTCATGCACGCCGTCGAGAAGTTCGACTGGCGCAAAGGCTTCAAATTCTCGACGTACGCCACGTGGTGGATCCGCCAGGCGATCACCCGCGGCATCGCCAACACCGGCCGCACGATCCGGCTGCCGGTCCACGCCGGCGACACCCTTGCCCGCTTGCAGAAGGCGCGGTCGCGTTTGGAGCTCAAGCTGGGTCGGCCGGCGACGCTGTGCGAGCTCGCAGCCGAGGTCGAGATGCCCGAGGACAAGGTCACCGAGGCGTTGCGCTTCGCGGCCGAGCCCCTCTCGCTGTCGGAACCGTTGCGGGAAGACGGCGACGCCGAGCTCGGCGACATCGTCGAGGACCGCTCGGCCGAGTCGCCCTTCGAAGTCGCGGCCACGGCACTGCTGCCCGCCGAGATCGAGAAACTGCTCGCACCGCTCGACGAGCGCGAGCGTCAGATCCTGGCGCTGCGTTTCGGTCTCGATCGCGGTGAGCCGCGCACACTCGAAGAGGTTGGCGAGTACTTCAACCTCACGCGTGAGCGCATTCGTCAGATCGAGGCCCGGGCGATGTCGAAGCTGCGGCACCCGAGCGCCGACACCGGCGCACGCGATCTCCTCGCGGTCTAGCGCCCGGCACGGAGCACTCAACTGGACGTGCCGTCGGGTCTTTCTCCCGGCGGCACAACCTTTTTGCGGGGCATGGCGTCGGACATTGCATGGTGCCGGCAGTAGCAGGCGAGATCCCGGACATACCGAGCGTTGCCGCGTCCGATCTCGGCGTGTTCGCGGAGACGTTCGAAGCAGAGCGATCGCCCGCCTTGCGGTTGGCCTACGCGATGACGGGCGACGCGGCGCTGGCGGAGGACGTTGTCGCTGAAGCGTTCGCGCGCATGTACGAACGGTGGGCGAAGGGCAAGATCGACAACCCGACTGCGTACGTGCGCCGAGCCGTGGTCAACGAGGTGCGTTCGACGTGGCGCCGGCGGGCAGTGCGGCGGAAGCACGCGGAACGCGAACGGCACGTCGAGCCGTCGACATCGTTTCGCGCCGACCGCATTGCCGATGCCGACGTGCTCCAGCGTGCACTCGTGACATTGGCGCCGCGTCAACGCGCGGTCGTCGTGATGCGGGTCGTCGACGACTTATCTGAGCAGGACGTGGCCGACGCGCTCGGCTGTTCGGTGGGCACGGTGAAGGCGTACCTGTCGCGCGGTCTCCAACGACTGCGCGCGTGTTTGGAAGAGAAGGCATTCGACGCGAGCGGAGGAGACCTCGATGCTTGAGCTCGATCAGCGCGTTGCTGCCGGGTTGCGCGAGCTCGTTGCTCGGGCACCGGTGGAAGCCGACGTATGGCTGGCCGCGCAGCGGTACGTCAACCGGCGCAAGCGGCAGCGACGTTCTGTAGCCGGCGGGGTGATGGCGGTCGCGCTCGTCACTGGCGCGTTTGTCGGCATCGCGGTTGTGCGTGGCGGAGAGACGAAGCCGGGTGTATCGGAACCGAGCACGACATCGGAGCCGCTCACCGCGTTGCCGGCTACAGGCCCAGTCGAAGGCGCGTTCACGATCACTTCGACGGGTGATCTCACATTCGTGCCGGACAAGCTCACGGTCACGACCGGGATCTATTCAGTCACCCTCGAAGACGGTTCCGAGAGCCCGCACAGGCTCGATTTCGACGACAGCTCGACCATGTTCGCGGGCTTGCAGGTCAACGAAGTGGGCCAGATGAAGACGACGCGCGTCTTCTTCGGTCATCCCGGCGACTACACGTTCTTCTGCGCCATTCCCGGCCACCGCGAACCGGGCGAGCGCGGTGCTGTTCACGTGATCGGCCCGGAGCTGACATTCGCGCAAGCGGTGGCCGCCGGCGTCTAACGTCGGCCACATGGTCGACGAGAATTTGCCGAGTCTGCTCACCGAGCGCGTGCTCGTAGTGAACCAGAAGACGAAGCTCATCGAGCTGACCAACGAGTACAAAGTCTTCGACCAGAACGGCGCGCAGATCGGTTCGGTCGCCGAGGTCGGCCAGTCGACGCTGAAGAAGGCCGCCCGACTCATGTCGAGTCTCGATCAGTTCATGACCCACACGTACGAGATACGCGACGCGAGCGAAGCGCCCGTGCTCGTGCTGAAGCGTCCGCGCAAGTTCGTGAAGTCGAAGTTCCAGATCACGAAGCCCGACGGGACCGTCGTCGGCGACATCGCGCAGAAGAACGTGTTCGGCAAGATCCGGTTCTCGTTGAACGCCGACGGCCGCGAGGTGGGAACGCTCAACGCCGAGAACTGGCGCGCTTGGAATTTCAACATCCAGGACGCGAGCGGAAACGAAGTCGCCCGCATCACGAAGACGTGGGAAGGACTGGCCAAGACCGTGTTCACGACGGCGGACAACTATTTCGTCGAGCTCACCGCCGCGATCGAGGAGCCGTTGCGCAGCCTCGCCGTCGCTTCCGCGCTCTGCGTCGACACCGCGCTCAAGCAGGACTCCCGCGGCCTCAATGATCTCGACATCACCGATCTTGGGTAGATGAACCCCGACGCCCTGCAACTCGAGTGGTTCGGGTGCACGACGTTTCGCGTTCGGACCAACGGCCTCACGCTCTTCTTCGACACCTACGTCGACCGTCCGGCGGGCCTTCCGGCGGTCGGCCTCGCGGCCCGTGACGTGGACGCCGCCGACTTCGTGTTCGTCAGCCACGCGCACTTCGACCACATGCTCGGGGTCGACACGATCGCGAAGGCGACGGGTGCGACCGTCGTGTGCTCCTACGAGGTCGCCCGGGTGCTGCGGGCCAACGACGTACCCGAGAGCCAGATCCTGGCCGTCTCGGGTGGCGAACCGGTCGACTGCGGCCACGGCGTGCGCGTGCGTCCGTATCCGTCGCTGCACTCCTGCCTGTTCGCGGCCGCGAGTCACGAGTCGCACACGGAGTGCATCGGCGATCTGGACATCACGGCGCAGGATCGCGCCGCGCGTGTCGAAGCGCTGTTCGAGCTGTTCCCGTCTCTCGGTCCCGAGTTGGCGCAGTGGTTTGACGGGACGACCGCGCACTGTTCGAGTCGTGACGGCGGCCAGCTCGCCTACCTGCTCGAGACGCCCGACGGCTCGGTGTTCGTCAACGCGAGTTCGGGTTATTGGTCGGGCATCGTCTCCGATCTGCAACCCGATGTCGCCGTGCTCGCGCTGACCGGGCGACCGAACGTGAACGGTGAACCGCACCAGGGTTCGCTCGCGCGGTTCCTCGTACGCCAGGTCGAGCTGCTGCGGCCGGACAAGGTCGTGCTCTGCCATCACGACGCACTGCTCCCCGGCTTACCCGACACCGACACCGGCGAAGCGCTGGCCCGGTTGGCTCGCGAGGCCGGCTACGCCCGCCACGTCGACCTGGCCTATGCCGACCCGGTCGCGATCCTGCGCTGAGCGCGGGCGCCCAGTCAGCGAGTCGCGCAATCGGGCGATACGCTGCGCGCCAGTCCAGCCCCGAGGAGGAATTCAGTGAAGAAGCTCTTGTTGCTCCTGATCGTGGTCGCGCTCGGCGCGGCGATCGCCAAGAAGGTTCGCACCGCCTAGACGTCGCGACCGGTCTCGTCAGCGCGCGCCGAGCGCGCGTCGGCGCAGCCACACGTACAAGCCAATACCTGTTCCGACCGCGGCGGCCGCACTGCCGGCCGCCAACGTCGGGCCCTTCGGTGGAACCGGCACCCGGTCTCGCAAGCGCACGGGATGCTGGAACCACCGGGTTTCCCACTCACGCTCGCGCGCCACGCGCGTGAGCTCGCGGTCCGGGTTCACCGCGACCGGGTTGCCGACCAGCTCGAGCATCGGCAGGTCGGTGATCGAGTCGGAGTACGCGTACGAGCGAGCGAGATCGATGCCTTCCTTCACGGCCATCTCGCGGATCGCGTCGGCTTTGTGCGGGCCGTACGCGTAGAACTCGAGCTCGCCCGTGTACCGGCCGTGCTCGTCGATACGCGCGCGCGTCGCGATGACGTCGTCGACTCCGAGATGCTCGCCGAGCGGCAGGACGGTCTCGATCGGTGACGACGAGACGATGACCGTCTTGCGACCCTCCGCCTTGTGCATCTCGATGAGCTCGAGCGCCTCGGCGTAGATGATGGGGGTCAGCACTTCATCGAGCGTCTCGCGCACGATCTCGCTCACGCGCGCCTGATCCCAACCCTTCGTGAGGCCGAGCATCGCCTCGCGCATCCGCTCCATCTTCTCGTCGTCGGCGCCGAGAAGCAGATACACGACTTGCGCGTAGATCCCGCGCACGATCGTGCGCTTCGAGATCAGTCCCTCGCGATAGAAACGTCCGCCGAGTGCCATGACCGAGCTGGTGGCGATCACGGTCTTGTCGAGATCGAAGAAGGCAGCCTCCACGCGGGCGCATAGTAGGCACGCCGCGCTCGAAAGAGCCTTGACGCGCGGACCGGCGCACCATACGGTGCGTGCACTTCCCGCCTTCCCCGAAATGTCTGCGCGCGTGCGTCGTCCGCACGCCCGACGAATCGGGAGGCGCTCGTGTTGGTTTGCTTCTGGTCGCCCAAGGGTGGTTCGGGGACTTCGGTGATCGCGGCTGCGGCCGCCCTGGTGCTTGCTCGGCACGGGGCGGCGCGGCTCGCCGACCTCGACGGTGATCAACCTGCGATCCTCGGCTTGGCGGCTGATCCGGAGCAGGGGCTGCGGGACTGGCTGGTGACCGGACCCGAAGCGCCGACCGAAGCACTCGACCGGCTCGTGGTGGATGCCGGGAGAGGATTGGCGTTGCTCCCGGCCGGCGGGGGCGACGTCGGCCTCGCGAGTGCCGAAGCCGGCGCCGCGCTCGGGGTCGCGTTGCAGGCCGATCACCGAACGACGATTGCGGATGTCGGCGCCTTGGGTGCCGGACGCGCGCCCGCGCTGCACGCGCTGGTCGAGGTGGCCGACGCGAGCGTGATCGTCGTGCGCGGCTGCTATCTCACCCTGCGGCGCGCGGTGCACCTCGAGCTGACGGCCAACGCAACCGGAGCCGTGTTCGTCGACGAGGGCGGTCGCGCCCTGGGCGCGCACGATGTCGCGAACGTGCTCGGCGTTCCGGTGCTCGCGACCGTAACTCTGCGGGCGTCGACCGCGCGCGCGATCGACGCCGGAGTGTTGCCGACCCGGCTCCCCGACGCGCTGGCTCGACCGGTCCGTGAAGTGCTCCGCCGGATCGGCGGCCTCGACCACGAGCAGGCCGCATGAGCGAGCGTTGGGAGGCCGGTATCCGGCCGAGTAGCGAGCGGGGCCCGAGCGGCCCGGCGACTTGTCGCCGACAGCGGAAATCATGAGCATCGCGAACAGGCCCCTGCGCGAGGCGTTGCACCGGCGGCTGCTGGCGGCGCCGTTCGATCCGGCAACGGTCGGGCCCGCGGAGCTGAGGGCCCGCCTGGCGTCGTTGCTGCACGACGAGGCCCCGCTGGTCACCGACGTGACCGCGGCTCGGGTGCTCGACGACCTCGTCGCCGAGGTCGACGGGCTCGGGGCGTTGCAGTCACTGGTCGCGGACCCCACGATCACCGAGATCATGGTGAACGGTCCGGACCGCGTGTTCGTCGAGCGGGGCGGTCGTATCGAAGCGGTCGATTGCGAGATCGACGGCGACGCGATCGTGCGAATCGTCGAGCGTGTCATCGCGCCGCTCGGATTGCGGCTGGATCGCGCGTCGCCGATGGTCGACGCGCGATTGGCCGACGGCTCTCGCTTGCACGCGGTGTTGCCGCCGCTCGCACCCGATGGACCGTGCTTGACCATCCGCCGATTCGCGGTCCGTTCCCTGACGCTTGCGGATTTCGGCCTGGGAAGCACGGCGGTCGCGTTCCTCGCGGCGATGGTCCGGGCGGGCTGGAACATCCTGGTGTCGGGCGCGACCAGCTCGGGCAAGACAACGTGCGCGAACGCGCTCGTGGACGCGATTGATCCGTCGGAGCGCGTCGTGACGATCGAAGAGACGGCGGAGCTACGACTGGCCCGGCCGCACGTCGTGCGCCTCGAAGCGCGTCCGGCCAACGCCGAAGGAGCCGGCGCGGTGAGCGTGCGCGAGTTGGTGCGAGCGTCGCTCCGCATGCGACCGGATCGCCTGGTGGTCGGAGAAGTGCGCGGCGCGGAGGCCCTTGACATGCTCCAAGCCCTCAACACCGGTCACGACGGCTCGGTCTCGACCATCCATGCGAACTCGCCCGTCGACGCCCTGGCTCGCCTCGAGACGCTCGTGTTGCTGGCCGGGATCGCGCTCCCGTTGGCCGCCGTACGAGGGCAGGTCGCGGCTGCGGTCGACGCGATCGTGCAGGTCGCGCGAGGAGTCGACGGGGCGCGCGAGATCGTGGCCGTCGCCGAGGTAGTGGAATCGGTCGACGCGGACGCGCCGAGGGCGCGGCGGCTGCTCGCCCGGGAGCGCGGCCAACTCATGGCGATCGAGCCGCCGACGCGGCCCGCGCGGCGCGTCGGATTCGATCTCGAGGAGGACTGGTGCCGTTGCGCGCGCTCCTCGTCGCGATAGCCGGGAGCGGCGCCGCGGTCGCGCTGGCCCGCTTCGCCTGTCACTTGGCGGTCACCGAGCGGCTCCGCCCGGCCGCCGCGGGACGCGTGTTGCCACCGCGGGTGCGCCGGCGGTTGGAGCGGGCCCTCGACGACGCCGCCCTGACGACGACGCCCGAACAGGCGGTGCAGGTGTGGTTGCTCGCGATCGGGATCGCCGGACTCGTCGGCGCGGGACTGGCCCCCGTCACGGGTGTGCTCGGCGCGGTCGGCGTGTCGGTGGGTGGTCCGGTCGCGCTCCGAGTCGGCCGGCATCGCCGCGAGCGGCTGATCGCCGCTGCGGTCCCCGACGCGTTGGATCGGATCGGGTCCGAGCTGCGAGCCGGGGGCACGGTGGCCACGGCACTCGCGGGCCTCGCGCAAGGCGATGGTGTGCTCGCTCTCGACGCGACCCGCATCGGCCGGCGTGTTCGCCTGGGCGCCGCACTGCCCGCGGCGCTGCGCTCGTGGGCGCAGGAGCGTCACGCGGTCGGCGTCGAAGTCGCGGCGGGAGCACTGTCGCTGAGCGCGACCGTCGGCGGTCCGGCGGCCGACGCGCTCGAGGGCCTGGCGTCATCGCTCCGGGCGCGCCTCTCGGTGATCGCCGAGGCGCGGGCACTGTCGGCGCAAGCTCGGTACTCAGCGTGGGTGATCGGTCTGGCTCCGGTCGGTTACCTCGTGACCACCGCGGCGGTCGACTCCCGTTCCGTCATGTTCTGGTGGGCACCGGTGCGGGCCGTTTCTGCGTCGTGCTGGGTCTCGGGTTGGAGGTGCTCGGAGCAATGTGGATGCGCGCGATCGTTCGGGCCGGGGACGCGCCGTGATCGCGCTGATTGCAACGGCATGTGGAGGAATCGTGGCGCTGCCCTTCGTGCATCTCGCTCGGCCGGGAGCTCGTTCTGCTCCGAGTCCGCCCGCTCTCGCTCGCGAGCGCGCCGCGGCATGCATCGTTCGCCCGTTTCCGGCAGGAGCTGCGGCGGAGCCCGCTTCTGGCCGGGGTCGTCCGGGTCGCGAGGGTGCCCGGCATGCGGCGCGCAGAACAGTTGCGCGCCGCCCGGCTCCAACGCGAGCTGCCGGTTGTCGTCGACCTCGTCGGGGTCGGGGTCGCGGCCGGGTGCACTCCGTTCCATGCCGTCGAGCACGCCGCGGGCTTCGGCCCGAGCCATGCATCCGCCGCGTTGACCGGCGTCATACACGCGTGTGCACGAGGCCGATCGTTCGACGACGCAATGCGCGACCTCGGCGTGTCGACCGCGACGTTGCGCCCGCTGACCGATGCGCTCCGAACCAGCACCCGGTTGGGCACACCGGCGGCGCCCGCGCTGGCACGGCTCTCGGGCGAGGTTCGCGCCGATGTTCGGCGCCGGGCCGAGGCGCGGGCACGCACCGTGCCGGTCCGCCTGGTTTTTCCACTCGTTGTTTGCGTGCTCCCGGCGTTTGCACTGCTCACCGTGGTTCCGGCTGTGCTCGCGGGGTTCCATCCCTGAGCCGGCGCGGTCGACCCCAGCTTCTCCCGCTCGTCCCTTCCCCGGTCCGTGAGTCCGAGGTGCGAGCGCACCTGACGAGAGGAGACTGTTGTGTCCGAGAAATTGTTGCGCCTATGGGTGACCATGCTCACCCGATTGGATCGAGCCGAGTCGGGCCAGACCACCGCGGAGTACGCGTTGGTGATGCTGGCGGCGGCCGCGGTCGCCGGTCTCGTCCTCGGGTGGGCGACCAAGAGCCACACGATCTCGCGTCTTTTCGACACGGTGATCGGCAAGCTCGTTCCCTGATGGGCCGGTGCCGATTTCCCGTTGCCCGGTCGGGTCGGAGCGCGCGGGCAACCGCGCGTTCCGACCGCGGGCAGTCGACGGTCGAGCTCGCGCTCGTGCTCCCCGTCCTGGTGCTGTTCCTGCTGGCGTTGGTGCAGACCGCGCTCGTCGCCCGCGATGCCGTGCTCGTGCAGGACGCGGCGCGGGCCGCGGTACGGGAGGCCAGCGTCGATGCCGGCCCGAGCCGGGTGCGTGACGCGGCGCGGCGCACGCTCGGAGGGGTCGAGGTCGAAGTTCACCACACGGGCGGGGTGGGTGACCCGGTGGAGGTGCGCGTCTCCTACCGCGTGCACACGGATCTGCCGCTCGTCGGTCCGCTGTTCCCCGACGTCACGCTCCACGCTCGCGCGACGATGCGCGCCGAGCGATGACGCGCCATCCGGCCGCGGGCGAGCGCGGTGCCGTCAGCATCCTGATGCTCGCGGCTGTCGGCATCGCGGTCGTGCTGTGCCTGGGTATCGGGCGGGTGGGCGGCGCCGCAGTCCTCCAAGCGCGGGCCGACACTGCTGCGGATGCCGCAGCACTCGCAGCTGCCGACACGCTCGCGCTCGGCCGCGGATCATCTGACGCGGTGCGCGCGGCGCGGGCGGCCGCGTTGCTCAATCGCGCCCGGCTCGTTTCGTGCGCGTGCGCGGGCGATGCGGCCGAAGTCGTCGTGCGGCTGGGGCGGGCCCACGGTCGTGCCCGCGCGGTCGTCGATCTCAGTGGCGGATCGCGGCTCGGGACATGAGGACGAGCAGCGTGATCGCGCCGCCCTTGTCGAGGTACTCGTTCCAGTTCCCGCATTTGGGCGACTGCACACACGATGGGCACCCGTCGTCGCACGGGCACGCGGCCACGAGGTCGAGGGTCGCGCGCACGTGCCGCGACGCCGCCTCGAACGCCAGCTCGGCAATACCCGCGCCACCCGGATAGCCGTCGTACACGAAGATGGTCGGTTCACCGGTTTGTGGATGCTCGGCCATCGACACCCCACCGACGTCCCAGCGATCGCAGATCGTGAACAGCGGCAGCATCCCGATCAATCCGTGCTCGGCGGCATGCACGGTGCCGAGCAGCCGGCCGCTCGCGATGCCCGCCCGTTCCACGATGTCGGCCGGCACGGTGTACCAGCACGCGCGCGTGACGAGCGCGCGCTCGGGCAGATCGAGGTCGCACACCTCGATGACCCGGTTCGTGGAGATCTGCTTGCGCTGGAACGCGATCACGTTGCTGCGCACCTGCACGGCGCCGAGGTGCACTACGGCGCCGCCGCCGACCGATGCGCACTTCTCGTCCGCCACGATCGCGATGTCGGTCTCGGTGCGGGGCTGGGTGTATTCGTCGTCGTCGGAGGGCGCGAGCAGCGCCACGTGATCACGCAGGTCGAGCTGCTCCACGCGGTATTGCTGGCCCTGATGCAGGTAGACCGCGCCGGGATGGGCGACGCCGAAGACGCGCGCTTCGTCGACGGTTCCGATAATCCGGTCGGCCTCCACGTCGACGAGCCGGTACTCCGCCGCCGATCCACTGCGGAGGCCGACGCCCGCCGCGGGGGCGCGTTCTCCCGACCAGTACATCTGTCCGGCGCGGGGCGTGAGCTGATCGGATTGCACGAGCTCACGCACGGCATCGTCGAGACCCTCGCCGAACCAGCGCACGTCGTCGGGCGAGAGCGGGAGCTCGTGCGCGGCGCAGGCAACCTGCGCGCGCAACACGAACGGGTTCTGCGGGTTCACGACCGCGCGTTCGGGGGTGCGGCTCGTGAGCTCGTGGGGGTGGGCGACATACCACTGGTCGAGTTGATCGTCTCCGGCAACCAGCACCGCGGCGGCGCGCCGATCGGTTCGGCCCGCGCGCCCCGCCTGTTGCCACATCGACGCCAAGGTGCCCGGGAAGCCGTTGAGCACCACGGCGTCGAGGCCGCCGACGTCGATGCCGAGCTCGAGCGCGTTCGTGGCGGCGACACCGAGGAGGCGGCCACTCGTGAGGTCGAGCTCGAGCTCGCGTCGCTCCGATGCGAGATAGCCGGCGCGGTACGCGGCGACCCGCGCCCCGAGCCCGCGCTCGGCCTGCTCGAGCAACCCACGCGCGTGTTGCGCGACCAGCTCCGCGCCCCGGCGACTGCGCGTGAACGCGAGCGTCGGATGACCCGCGCGCACGAAACGCGACAACAACTCGGCGGTCTCGAAGTTCGCCGACGAGCGCGCGCCGGAGTGCTCGTCGAGCAGCGGTCGCTGCCAGCACGCGAGCACCCGTTCGGATCGTGGCGACCCGTCGTGATCGATCTGCTCAACGGGAAGGCCGCACAGCTCGGTCGCGAGCTCACCCGGATTGCCGATGGTCGCGCTCGCGAAGCAGAAGGTCGGGTGCGCGCCGTAGTGCTCACAGACGCGTCGTAAGCGCCGCAGCACGTGCGCGACATGACTGCCGAAGATCCCGCGCTGGGTATGGAGCTCGTCGACGACGACGTAGCGCAGCCGCATCATGAACGTCGCCCAGCGTTGATGCGAGGGCAGGATCCCGACGTGGAGCATGTCGGGATTCGTCAGCACGACGTTGGCGTTCTTGCGCGCCCACGAGCGGTCGTCGGTGCTGGTGTCGCCGTCGAACGTGACCGCCCGCAAACCGGGCATCAGCCACGATCGCAGCGCGCGGAGCTGGTCGTGGGCGAGCGCCTTGGTCGGGAAGATCAGCAACGCGGTGTCGCGCCGGTCTTCCACGACCGACTCGACGATCGGCACCTGATAGCAGAGCGACTTCCCGGAGGCGGTGCCCGTCGCGATCGCGACGCTCGATCCGGCCCGGAGGAGGTCGATCGCGGCGGCCTGGTGCGTGTAGAGCCGTTCGATCCCGCGCGCGGCGATGCGGCCGGAGACCTCGGCCGGCAGCGGGACGGCCAGATCGGCGAACTCTGCCGCGCGCGCGGGGAGGATCTCGCGGTGCACGAGCCGGCCGGCGAGCTCGGGGTCGGCGGCGAGCGCGTCGAGTGTGGCGCACGCGTCCATCTGAGGCGAGGGTATCGACCACCTGCGACGCCCGAGTCGAATCGGACGGCCGCTGTCTGGCTCGCGCGGGCGTTCGGCCCTACCCTCAGCTAACGCCGACGCGACGGGTGAAGGTGCATCATCACCTCGAGGCTGACCGCATTGTGTCCGAGCCCAGGGGGTCTGGTGGGCGATCGACTGACGAAAACCGGAGCTGGGACGCGCCTCGCGCTCGGCGCCGTGCTGGTTCTCACCGTGGCGGCGGGATGCGGGAGTAGCTCGAAGTCGTCGTCGCTGACGACCAACACGATCGACGCCGGTCAGGTCAACATCCAGCTGCCGGCCGGCTGGAAGGTCACCAAGAGCGGAGCGATCCGGCCCGCGACCGCGGTCGCCTCCGCCGACGCGAGCGGCGCGAGCGGCGCGAGCGGCGCGACGGGTGCGACCGGCGACACCATCCCGCTCGCCAAGCAAGATCCGCAGACGAAGTTCTTCTCGTCGCTCAGCACGTTCTCCTCGTGCCTCAAGGGCCTCGGCGTGAAGTTCATCGGGGTTCCCGACGCGAGCAATCCGAAGTCGCCCACCAACGACAAGAACTACCTCGACGCGTTGGGGAAGTGCGCGGCCAAGAGCAACATCCTCGCGGCGCTGAAGGACTACGGCACGTTCCAGGCGAACCTCACGCCGGCTGAGGTCAAGGTTCAGAACAAGGCCTTCTTGGCGTGGCGGACGTGCATGATCGGGCGCGGCTGGGGGATCCCGGAGCCGAAACCCGACTCCAAGGGTCTGCTCTTCTCGATCAGCGGTGCGACCAGCGGGGGCGGGGCGCCGAACTTCACACCACCCCCGGGCGAAGACATCATCACGAGCAGCGACGTGCAGGACTGCGCCATCGAGGCGTCCAAAAAGGTCCCCGAGGCGACGACAACTACGGGCGGTTGACGGTGGGCAACAAAAAGGTGTGGGCCGGGATCTTGGTCCTGGTCCTCGTGGTCGCGGGCGCCGGCGCGGGCTACGCGCAATGGGGCGGGAGCGACTCGGCGAAGAAGAAGCCGCTGGTCATCCTGGCCGACGTCGAGCGGCGCACCTTGCAGGACACCGTGACGCTGACCGGCACGCTCGCGCGTCAAGAGCTGCGCAAGGTGACCGCGGTGTCGCAGGGCCGGATAAGCGCGGTTTACTCGAAGGACGGTTCGAGGGCACGCGCCGGCGACAAGTTGTTCGCGATCGACGGACGCGACGCGATCGCGGAGCCGGGGTCGGTGCGGTTCTTCCGCCCGCTCGGTGTCGGTGACCGCGGCGACGACGTGCTCCAGCTGAAGCGAATCCTCGCGGCCGCCGGTGACAATCCCGGCCCGATGAACACGGTGTTCACCGAGCAGACGCGATTCGCGCTCGCCCAATGGCAGGCCCAGCACCACTATCCCGGTGCGACCCCGGTCTCGCCGCAGTCGGTCACCGTCTCGCTCGCGCAGGGTTCCGGTTACACGCTCGGGAAGCAGACCGCGGCCGGCCTCATCATCGGACCGGGCGGCGCGCAGACGACCGCCGCGACGACGGGCGACCCGCACAACGGCGTGCTCACGGCATTCCGGGGGGAGGGCGAGCTCACGCCGCTCCTGGTACCCGTGGTCAAGATCCAGTCGACGAACGCGGTCGTGTCCGAAGGCACACCGGCGACGTTCCTGATCACCGCGTCCGAGGCGACCGCCACCGACGTCACGGTCAACCTCACCTCGGGCGGGACGGCGAACGGCAACGACATCGTCACGCCGCCGGCGTCGGTCACGTTGCCGATGAACACCACATCGGTGTCCGTCTCCGTTCCGACGCGCGTCGATCAGGTCGTGAAGCCGAGCAAGACGCTCACGCTCTCTCTCGCCGGCGGAACGGGCTACTCCGTTGGCTCGCCGAACCGCGCGCTCACGACGATCATCAACAGCAACGTCCCGACGATGCGCATCAACGGCGGCGGGACCGTCACACCCGGAGGCTCGGCGACGCTGGTCGTCACCGCCGACCAGGCGCCGGTACACGACACGCAGATCAGCGTGACGCTCGCCGGCGACGCCATTCCCGGCACCGACTACCAAACGGTGAATCCGGTGTTGAAGATGCGCGCCGGCCAAACGTCGGCGAGCGTGACGATCCGGACGTTGCCGACGAGTGTGATCCAGTCGGATCGTCACATCGTTGCCTCGCTCACTCCCGCGCCGACGCAGTACAGCGTGGGCGCGCCGGGTATCGCCGTGATCACGATCCAGGGCGCGACTGGAAACTCCGCGCTCCCGATCGTGACGCTGCGAGCGGCCGCGACCAATCTCGTGAAGGGTCAGCCGTACAACGTGACGCTCAGCTTGAGCCAGGCGCTGAGTGTTCCGTTGACAATCGTGTTGGCGTACGGCGGCAACGCCGCGCAGGGCACCGACTTCACGCTCCCGGGGGGCACGCTCGTCGTCCCGCCCGGCCAAACCGCGTTGCCGGTCGTGATCCCGACGGTCGTCGACAAGAGTGTCGAGTCGGATCGGGTATTGATCGTCGCGGTCGCGGCGAATTCGTCATACCAAATCGGGTCGCCGAACAGCGCGCAGGTCACCATCGAATCGCAGGTGACTCCGGAGCTCACGATCACGGGCAACACGCAACAGGTGTCCGAGGGTGGCGCGGCGACGTTCACCATCCGCGCCGACCAGGCACCGGTCGAGGACACGTCGGTCAACTATCAAGCGGTCGGGACCGCGCAGCCCGGTCAGGACTTCGAGCCGCTCCTCGGCACCGCGCTCCTGCGCGCCGGGCAGACCTCGGTGACGGTGACACTGCGTTCGATCCAGAAAGACGTGGTGTTCGTGCCCACGGACATGATCGTCGGCACCTGGCCGATCCGAGTCGGGCAGGTGTTCGTGAAGGAAGGCGATCCGGTCCCGCCCGGTACGCCCGTGATGTCGCTCACGGATCCGAACTTCACGGTGACGCTCCAGGCGTCGGCCTCCGACCGAACGAAGTTGAAGGTCGGTCAGCACTGCACGGTCACGTTGGCCGGCGGCGTCACCGAGGAAGCGGGCACGATCTCCGAGCTCGACTCGAACCTCACGTCGCTCGACGCCGCGTCGCCCGGCGGTCAGCAACAACAGGTGTACGAGGGAAAGATCGAGGTCGGCGATCTCGGCGCCGCCGACGGCGCGGCGGTGACGATCAAGGTGGTCGATCAGCAGGAGACCAGCGCGATCACGGTCCCGATCGCGGCGGTCAAGCAGAACGGGACCGGCGTAGACGTCGTGCGCGTCATCGATCTGAACAACCGCGGCAAGGTCAAGGAGACGCCGGTCGAGACCGGTCTCACCGAAGGCTCGTACATCCAGATCAAGAAGGGCCTGAAGGGCAATGAGACGGTGATCGTCGAGGTCGACCAGCCGCAATGACGCAGCCCCTGCTCGAGCTCGAACGCGTGTCGCGTGTCTACGGCGAGGAAGTCGAGGTCTACGCGCTGCGCGATGTTTCGTTGCAGATTCTCCCCGGCGACTTCATGTCGATTGTCGGACCGTCGGGTTCCGGGAAGTCGACGATGCTGGGGCTGCTCGGTGTGCTCGATCTCCCGACGTCGGGAACGATCCGTATCGCCGGCCAAGACGTGAGCGAGCTCGAGGACGCGACGCGCTCGCGGCTACGCGGCAACTCGATCGGATTCGTGTTCCAGCAGTTCCACCTCATCCCCCATCTCACCGCGCTCGGCAATGTCGAGACCGCGCTTCTCTACCGCGACATGCGGCCTCGGCAGCGGCGCGAGCGCGCGTACGCCGCGCTCGAGCAGCTCGGCCTCGGTCCCCGCGCGGAGCACCGGCCGGTTCAGATGTCAGGTGGTGAGCAGCAGCGCGTCGCGCTCGCTCGCGCGATCGTGACCGACCCGCTCATGATCCTCGCCGACGAGCCCACCGGCGCGCTCGACTCCGTCAACGCCGCGCACGTGCTCGAGATCTTCAAGGGCCTCGAAACTCCGGAGCGCGCGGTCGTGATGGTGACCCACGATCAAGCCGTCGCGGCCACCGCCCGTCGAAAAGTGTCGATGCGAGACGGGCAGATCGTTTCCGACGAGCGCGTCGTGCCCGTGGGCGCGTGATCGAGGGCGTGCGATGAGCCGGTTCCGCGATCTTCTCGGTGTCGCCTGGACCGGACTTTCCGCGCGCAAGATCCGCACGCTCCTGATCATGCTCGGCCCGATCGTCGGAGTGGCGGCGATGGTCGGCGCGGTCGGTCTCACCGAGAGCGCAAAGGGTGATCTGAAACAGAAGCTCTCGACGCTCGGCACCAACTTGATCATTGCGAACGCGGGCGGCTCGTTCGGCTCGCAGAACCCCACCTTCCCGAGCGACGCGGTCACCCGCGTGAAGGCGATCTCTTCGGTGACGGGCGCGGCCGCGACCACGAACCTGTCCCAGGTGACCGCGATCCCGACCCAGGGTGGCAGCGACTATTACCAAGCGTTCCCGGTCCCCGTGCGCGCCGCCGACCTCAAGCTGCCCTCGGTGCTCGACGTACCGGTGATCAACGGTCGCTGGTTGAGCGCTTCCGACAACAAGCTGCACGCACGGTCGGTCGTGCTGGGTGCCGGTCTCGCGCGGCAATACGCGTACCTGGGCGGCGAGAATCGAACGATCCGGCTCAATAACACGAACTTCGGCGTCGTCGGGGTGCTCGGCACGGTCGCGCTCGATCCCGATCTCGACAACGCGGTGTTCGTGACGCAGTGGGCGGCCAAGCACGTGTTCTCGACCGACGGAAAGCCGAACCAGCTGTACGTGCGCTCGAAGCCCGGAGACACGCAGGCGACGGCCGACGCGATTCCCACCGCAATCAACCTCGGCGGACCCGATCAGGTCTCGACCAAGGTGCCGAGCGACGTGCTGCAAGCCGCGTCGCAAGCCGACAAGACGCTGCAACAGACCGCGCTGTTCGCGGGCTTGTTGGCGTTGACGGTCGGCGGTCTCGGTATCGCGAACGTCATGTCGATCTCGGTGATCCAACGCTCGTCCGAAATCGGCATCCGTCGCGCGGTCGGTCACAGCCGCTCGAAGATCGGGCTGCAATTCCTGCTCGAGTCGCTGTTCGTCGGCGTGCTCGGCGGGATCCTCGGGGCCGCAGTCGGGGTCGGCGTTGTCTATCTCGTCTCGTCGTTCGCGAATTGGGTCGTCGTGATCGCCTACAGCCGGATCCCGATCTGGATGAGCCTCGCGTTGGCGGTGTCGGTTATCGCGGGCCTCTACCCGTCGGTCAAAGCCGCGCGGCTCGAACCGCTCGAGACGCTGCGACTCGGCTGAGGCGTTGTCCGCGACGCGTCAGTGACTTTCGAGCACGGCGTCGTCGCGGAAGTCGGCGAAGAATCCCGCGGCATCACCGCCGAGGCTCAGACAGCCGCCACCGCCGATCGGGATGGTCGCCGAGCGAACCGCGCCGGGCGGGATCCGGTACATGATGCGGCCGAGCCGGTAGAGGTCCATGAGACCGAGGCCCGAGAGATCCGCGTGCTGGTAGAGCAAGCTGATGAGGTGGAATTGCCCGCCGGCCGTCGACGCCTGCTGTTGGAGTTGCGTGATCGCAGCGAGGATCAGGAGGCCCTGGTTGCCGGTCCGGATGATGTCGCTCGACGGGAAGTCGTGGCGGTCGCGTGAGAACGACAACGCCGCCGCACCGTTCATGCGCTGCATACCGGGGTGGAAGTAGGCGCCGGAGTAGCTGTCGTGCATCTCGGTGGGAACGTTGAGCATCACACCACCCACGCCGTCGACGAGCGCTGTGAACTTGTCGAAGTTGACGTCGACGACATAGCTCACCGACACACCAACGAGCCCGCCGACGGCGGCAGCCTGCGCCGGTCCGCCGCCCTGCGCGTTGGCGGCGTTGATCTTGTCGCCGTTCCAGCACGTGTCGCGCGGGATGTTGAGCATCGTCGCCTTGTGCAGCTGTGGATTCACCCCGACGAGATGGAGCGCGTCGCCGCGAGCGCCGCCGACGCCCGGACGGTCGTCATTGCCGACCATGAGCACGAAGAACGGAGCCGTCGGCGAATTCGACTGGTCGGCATCACCGTCGGTCTGGAGCTTCTGCACGCTCAAGTAGGTGGCGCCCGACGCGAACGGCAACTTGTACCCGGCGAGCCACGCCGCGCCCAACCCCGCGATGCCGAGTGTGAACGCGAGCATGAACGCGCAGGCCGCGAGCAGCGCACGCTTCAGCCGTTGTACCGGAGTCCGAGTCCGGCGGGCGTTTCGGTGCAATCTCATGCGGCGGGTCCGGAGTGCGCAGTGGTCGATCTGGTCTTGGGGCCGATCGATCGCCGTACCGTCACGCGATACGCGGTGACGCGCCACTGGCCCGACTCGTACGCGAACGTCAGCTCGGTATGACGATTGATCTTCAGCTTGCCGGTCGGCGTTCCCGCGTTGACCTGGAGCGTGAACGAGGTGGCGACGAGGGCGACCTTGCCGCTCGGGTCACCGAGACCGTCCATGCGTACGCGGGAGGAGGCGATACGCACGGGCGAGCGAATCGGGCCGGTCGCGGCTTCGGTCAATGTGGCCCGATCGCGGCGCGCCGCGAGCCCGTTCACGCCGGTGTCGAACAACCTCGTGAACCCGGGGTTGACCTTGCCGGTCTGCAGTGGCGCCTGGATCGCCCGATCGAAGTACCGCTGCGTCGCGGCCATCACCGCCCGCCGGACGGGTGGGCGAATCGCGGCCGGGAACCCGGTGTTCTGCACGACGACCCGGCCCAACACCAACTTCAGCGACTGCTTCTTGGCATCGGCGACCACTTGCTGCTTCGGCTTCGTCTTGGCGGGCGTGTGCTTGGTGCCGGAGTCGGCCGTGCTCACGAGGATCGCGGCAACGACACCCACGAAAACGACGGAGCCGGCCATGAGCAACGCCGTCCGGAGCTTCTTGGAACGAGGGAGGGGGGAGGGCACGACCACTCCAGCTTGGCATCCCGCTCACCTAGTCTTGCGTCAGCGAAAGGGATTTTTGCCGTGGCACTGAGGAAATTCGTCGATCGGCTGACCAAGCCGGTCGAGCAGATCGATCGTGAGCACCTGGAAGCATGGTGCACGACCACGGGCTCTCCGGCGCTCGACGCCGTCGAACCGCGCAAGCCGGTTCGGGTGGCCGGCGAAGTGCGGTCGATCCGGATCGTTCCCAGGGCCGGCGCCGATGCGCTCGAAGCGACGATCACCGACGGTCACGGCACGCTGACCGCGGTATTCCTCGGCCGGCGCAAGATCCTCGGCATCTCCCCCGGACGCCGCGTCTACCTCGAAGGCGTGGTCACCAAGGACGCCGGTACCCAGGTCATGTACAACCCCATGTACCAACTCGAGTAACCGTCGAGGCGCGTGCCGCGTCCCGCGCCTGTTCTTCTGAGATTCTTACCGGGCCCGGGGTGATCCCTTCGCTTGCCGTCCCTACGCTCGGCGGCATCTCGAAGCTCTTCGGTCTTCCCGCCCATCCCTTGTTCGTGCACCTGCCGGTCGTGTTGATCCCGCTGGTCGGCATCGGAGCGATCCTCATGGCGTGCTGGGCGCGGGCACGCGAGCGATACGGCTGGCTCGTTCTCGGGGCTGCGATATTGGCCGGGCTCAGCGCGCAACTGGCGATCGGGAGCGGTGAGGCGTTGCGCCACAGCGTTCGCCAATCGGCGGCGCTCCGTCGCCATGTGCAGATCGCCTCCAGCATTCGCCCGTTGATCCTGCTCCTCTTCCTCATCGCGCTCGCGGTCATGCTGGTCGATCGCCGGGAACGGGGATCATGGCCGTTCCCGCATGCCGCCTCATCGCCGACGCGGGTGCCGATCCGGGCCGCTGTGATCGCGTTGACGGTCGTCGTCGCCACGGGCACGAACGTCCGGCTCTTCCAGATCGGTGACAGCGGCGCGAAGGCGACCTGGCAACGCGTTCACCTGAACTGAGGGTGAGCGCGCGAGTCGGACCGCGGGTCGGGACTACCCGCCGGTGAGGATCTTTCGGACGTCGTCTTCGGAGTCGTGGGTGACCATGGCGAGCACCTCGTCGCCGGCTTCGAAGATCGTGTCGCCGCGGGGCATCACGACGTGTTCGCTACGCACCACCGCGACGATCGTCGCGTCGCGCGGGATCTCGAGGTCCTTGATCGCGTGATCCACGACGGGTGAGTCCTCGGCGAGCGTCACTTCGACGAGTCCGACGTTGCCGCCTTCGAACTGGAGGATGCGCACGAGGCGACCGACCGAGACCGCCTCTTCGACGAGCGCGGTGATGAGGTGCGGGGTCGACACCGAGAGGTCGACGCCCCAGTTCTGGTTGAAGAGCCACTCGTTCTTGGGGTGGTTCACGCGCGCGACCACCCGTGGAACACCGAACTCCTGCTTCGAGAGCAGGGAAATGACGAGATTGTCCTCGTCGTCGCCGGTCGCCGCGACGACCACGTCGCAGCGCTCGAGGCCGGCTTTGCGCAGCGAGGCCACCTCGCACGCGTCGGCGAGGAGCCACTCCACGCCGTCGGCCGCCCCGCCGCGCTCCACGATCAGCGGGTTCTGCTCGATGAGCTGCACCTCGTGGCCGGCGCCCACGAGGTCGTTGGCGATGAAGAGCCCGACGTTGCCGGCTCCGGCGATCGCGACGCGCATCAGCCTTCCCCTCCGGACTCGATGTGCGCCTGCAACTCGTCCGTGGCGCTGATCTCCGACACGAACACGAGGACGTCGCCTTCCTGCCCCACCATGTCGCCGGTGACGATCTGCGCCTGGCCGAAGCGGGTGACCGCGGTGAGCCAGAAGCGCCCCGGCCGGTTGAGCAGCGCGAGCTTCTTGCCGACCGCCTTGGCCGGGATCTGCCGCTCGACCAGACCGATGCGCCCGGTCGGGTCGACCCAGACGTTGCTCACCTCGCCCGGGACCAAGCGCCGGAGCACCTGATCGGTGGTCCACGCGACGGTTGCGACGGTGGGGATGCCGAGCCGTTGGTAGATGAGCGCGCGGCGGGGGTCGTAGATGCGGGCGACCACGCGCTCGATCCCGTAGGTCTCGCGGGCGATCCGTGCGCACAGGATGTTGGAGTTGTCGCCGCTCGTCACCGACGCGAAGGCGGCCGCCTCGTTGATGCCCGCTTGATCGAGGTGGTCGCGATCGAACCCGAAGCCCACGACCGTGCGCCCGCCGAAGTCGGAGGGCAGCCGCCGGAAGGCGCGGACGTTCTTGTCGACCACCGCCACGGTGTGATCCGCCAGCTCGAGCGCGCCCGCCAGCTCGCTGCCCACCCGGCCGCAACCGATGACGACGACGTGCACCTCGGCCCCCTGGTCCGACGACGAAGAGCGGGATGCTACGACGAGACCCTGTCCGAACGCACAACTGAGGGCGTCAGGCAAAGGCAATGTGACGCGATTGTCTCGCCGAAGCGGCGTTCCGTCACCGGAGAGTGGCATGCTGATCGCTGCTCGCGCCCCGTCCGCCTCGGCGCAGCGACCACCACCGGCCGGCCCGCGGAGTCGTAACGCCTCGTGTTCAACACGCTGAAACGGCTGCTCGTCGGCCGGCCGATCGCATCGTCGGAACAAGAGCACCAGCGAATCTCGAAGGTCGTCGCGCTCGCGGTGTTCTCATCCGACGCGATTTCGTCGACCGCGTACGCGACCGAGCAGATCCTCTTCGTCATCGCGGTCGGGGGCTCGAGCCTCGCGCACGGGCTCTCGAAGCTGGTGCCGATCGCGGTTGCGGTCGCGATCCTGTTGGTGCTCGTGACGACGTCGTACCGGCAAACGATCTTCGCGTACCCGAGCGGCGGTGGCTCGTACATCGTGAGTCGCGAGAACCTCGGTGAGAATCCGGCGCTCGTCGCGGGCGCTTCGCTGATGATCGACTACATCCTCACGGTCGCCGTGTCAGTTTCCGCGGGCGTCGCGGCGATCATCTCGATCCCACAATTCCAGAGCCTCGAAAAGCATCGAGTCGCGGTGTGCCTGGCCATCGTGCTGCTCATCACGCTGGCGAACCTGCGCGGCGTGAAGGAATCGGGACGACTGTTCGCGTTTCCCACCTACGCGTACATCCTCATCCTCACCGCAATGGTGTTCCTCGGCCTGACGCGCACGTACTTCCACTGGTTCGGTGGCATCAAACCGATTCCGTTCGACAAGCACCTGGCCGTTTCGCACCTGCAACAGTTTGGCGGCTCGTTGGGTCTCTACATCTTGCTGCGCGGCTTCTCGTCGGGTGCGGTCGCGCTCACCGGCGTGGAGGCGATCTCCAACGGCGTGCCTGCCTTCCGGCGTCCGGAGTCGAAGAACGCGGCGACGACGCTGACGTGGATGGCGACGATCCTCGGCACGCTGTTCTTGGGCGTCTCGATCCTCGCGCACCACCTGCACCCCTATCCGAGTGACAAGGTCACGGTGTTCTCGGAGATGGGCAAGCAGGTGTTCGGCAACAACTTCATCTTCTGGTTCCTGCAACTGGCGACGGCGGCGATCCTCACGCTGGCCGCGAACACCGCGTACGCCGACTTCCCGCGACTGTCGTCGATCATTGCCCGGGACGGCTATCTCCCGCGCCAGCTCGCGAATCGTGGCGACCGCCTGGTGTTCTCGAACGGCGTGCTCGTGCTCGCGGGGATGGCCGCGGTGCTCATCTTCGTGTTCGGCGGGAAGACCGACTCGTTGATCCCGCTCTACGCGGTGGGTGTCTTCACGGCATTCACGTTGTCGCAATTGGGAATGGTCAAGCACCATCAACGGATTCGTGAGCCGCACTGGAAGCGCGGCGTCGCGATCAACGGTGCCGGATCGATCGCCACCGCAATCGTCACGCTCATCTTCGCCTATACGAAGTTCGGTGAGGGCGCGTGGATCCCGATCATCATCATCCCGATCATCGTCGCACTGTTCAAGGCGATCAGTCACCACTACAAGAGCGTCGCCGCCGGCTTGAAGGTTCCGCTCGACTACAAGCCGCGCCGAATGAACCACACCGTCGTCGTGCTCGTCGGCGGCGTGCACCGCGGTGTTCTCGAGGCGCTCGCCTACGCGAAGTCGCTCTCACCGAATCGCTTGCTCGCGGTGAGCATCGTCTCCGACGACGAGGAACAGGAGCGCATCGAGCACCAGTGGAGTGAGCGCAGGATCGACGTCCCCCTCGAGATCGTCCACTCGCCCTACCGCGAGCTCACGCGGCCGATCCTGCGCTTCATCGACGAGCTCGACGCCCGCTACGAGAACAGCATCGTGACCGTAGTGCTCCCGGAGTTCGTCGTGGGCACGTGGTGGAGCCAGCTCCTGCACAACCAGAGCGCGCTGTTCCTGAAGGGCCGCCTCCTCTTCCGAAAAGGCACCGTGGTCACCTCGGTCCCGTATCACCTCGAGGACTGAGCCCAGTGCTCGTGGATCACGAGTTGGTTGCACGGATCGAGACGTCCTTCGCGCGTGACGCCGCGGGGTACGCGATCACGCGAGCGTGGCTCGAGCCCGGGTGCGGAGCCGAGGTCGCCGAATGCGCCGGCGGACGCGTGATCTACATGGGACCGCGAATGCATGTGAACCGCGCGATGGGCGTCGGCGTCGCGGAACCCGCATCGGCCGAGGACGTCGACTTCATCGTCGATTTCTACGCGTCGCACTCACGTGATGCCGAGATCGAGCTGTGCCCGTACGCCGACGACGTGGTGCGTTCCCGCGCGGCCGAGCTCGGCTTCCGGCTCGACTGGTTCCGCACCGTGTACGCGCGCACGATCGCGTCGAGACCAGCTTCCCGGTTGTCCGGCGCGTTCGAGTTCACTCGGGTCGACTCGTCGAACTTCGAGACGTGGGCCGGAGTCTGGATCGAGCACAGCGACGACGCCGATCGCGAGCGCCGGTTCACGCAGGCCCGGCACGCCAAGCCCGGCGAGCACGACTTCGTCGTCTCGATGGACGGCGTCCCCGTGGCCGTGTGCTCGCTGTCGATCCATGACGGTCTCGCCGACCTGGGCGGAATGCTGACCCGGGCGGAGTACCGGGGCCGCGGGCTGCAGGCGGCCTGCCTCGACCGGCGGTTGACGTTCGCCGGCGAATCGGGATGCGAGCTCGCGCTGGCCGGCGCCACTCCCGGCACCTCGTCGGCCCGCAACATCGAGCGAGCCGGATTCGAGGCCCTCTACACCTCCGTCGCCCTCGTGCGGCCGAGGCGTCCCTGACCCACAGGATGTGGGGGTCACCGATGTAACGGGCTTCTACTTGCTTTTTTGGGTGGCCGAAATCTAACTTGTTGCCCATCGAAGATCAGCTTGCCAGTCTGTCGAAAAGCGACCGCGAGGCTCTCAAGGCCATCTACCGGTTGGCCAAGGACGGCGCCCACACCGGGATCCTGGCCGAGCGCCTGGGCCTGGCGCCCGGCACTGTCACCGCCACCGTCAAGCGGCTGGCCGATCGCGGGCTCGTAGACCATCAGCCGTACCACGGGGTCGAGCTCACGACCGCGGGCCGGCAGCTCGCGATCGCGGCCATCCGCCGCCACCGCATCGTCGAACGGTTCCTGGCCGACATGCTCGGCTATGCGTGGAACGAAGCCGACCGGCTGGCGACCAAGTTCGAGCACGAGCTGCCGCAGGAGGTGGAGGACCGGCTGTTCGTCGCCCTCGACCGGCCCGCGGCCTGCCCGCACGGCTTCCCGATCCCGGCGAAGGAGACGGCGGACATGCCCGAGATGCCGCCGCTCTACACGCTCGAGCCAGGCGACATGGCGGTCGTCGCCGTGCCAGGCTCCACCGATCCCGAGATCGTCGAGTTCCTCGGCACCCTCGGACTTCGTCCCGGCGTACGGGTCGAGATCAAAGAGAAGCACCCCTTCGACGGACCGCTGGTGCTTCGCGTCGACGGCAAGGACCGCACCCTCGGTGCGACGGTTGCCAACCAGGTGTTCGTTCAGAAATCCGCATGACCCGAGTGTGAGGACCCGAGCATGATTCATGTATTGGCTGCCGAGGGCGGCTATCAAGATTTCACCCTGGGCGGGGGAGAATGGCTGATCCTGATCGGGTCGGCGATCACCGCTCTCCTCGCGGTCGCCGTTGGCTTCTTCCTCATGCGCCGCGTGCTCGCCGAAGATCAGGGCACGCCGAAGATGCAGGAGATCGCCAAGGCGATTCAGGAAGGCGCGATGGCCTACCTGAAGCGGCAGTTCAAGACGATCGGTGTGATCCTGATCCCGCTGGCGGTCGTCGTCTTCCTCACGTCGACGTCCGTGAAGCACGCGAACGGCGACGTCGCGCTGTCGTTCGCGCAGTCGGGCGCCTTCCGCACCGGTGCGTTCGTGCTCGGTTGCTTCCTGTCGGGCCTTACCGGATTCATCGGTATGAGCCTCGCCGTGCGCGGCAACGTTCGCACCGCGGCTGCCGCACGGAGCGGATCGATGCCGAAGGCGCTCGAAGTGGCCTTCCGAACCGGCGGTGTCGCAGGCATGTTCACCGTCGGGCTCGGGCTCTTCGGCGCAACGATGATCATCATGGCCTTCCAGAACACGAGCTCCGCGATCCTGATCGGCTTCGGTTTCGGCGGCTCGCTGTTGGCGCTCTTCCTACGCGTCGGCGGTGGCATCTTCACGAAGGCGGCCGACGTCGGTGCCGACCTCGTCGGCAAGGTCGAGGCCGGTATCCCCGAGGACGATCCGCGCAACCCCGCCACGATCGCCGACAACGTCGGTGACAACGTGGGCGACTGCGCCGGTATGGCCGCCGACCTGTTCGAGTCGTACGAGGTCACGCTGGTCGCATCGATCATCCTCGGCGTTCCCGCGTTCGCGGCGATCTTCCCCAACAAGCCGGCGCTCTGGGCGGCGGGTGCGCTCTTCCCGCTCGGTGCGCGCGCGATCGGAGTGCTCGCATCGATCGTCGGCGTGTTCTCGGTGCGCGCAACCGAGAAGGACAAGTCGGCGATGGCGCCGATCAACCGCGGGTTTCTGACCGCCGGGATCCTCACCATCATCGGCACGCTCGTGCTCGCGCTCGTCTACGTCGGTAACCCGAAGGATGGCTCGATCTCCAACGTCGGGTGGCGCATGTTCGGGGCCGTGGTCGGTGGCCTCGTGCTCGCGCAGATCGCTTCGCGTATCACCGAGTACTTCACGTCGACCGAGACCAAGCCCGTGCAGGAGATCGCGGAGTCGGCGGCGACGGGCGGGCCCGCAACTGCGGTGCTGTCGGGTGTCAGCAGCGGGCTCGAGTCGTCGGTGTGGGCCATCGTTGCCATCGCCGGCGCGCTGGGGTTCGCGATTCTGCTCGGTGCCCAGGACCTCCAGTTCTCGCTCTATCTCGTCGCCCTCACGGGCATGGGCATGCTCGCGACAACCGGCGTGGTCGTGTCGGAAGACACGTTCGGTCCCGTTGCCGACAACGCGGCCGGCATCGCCGAGATGTCGGGCGAGTTCGAGGGTGAGCCGCAGCGGATCATGGTGATGCTCGACGCGGTCGGCAACACCACCAAGGCGGTCACGAAGGGATTCGCGATCGGTTCGGCTGTCATCGCGGCGGTGGCACTGTTCTCCTCGTACATCGAGACCATCAAGAACGAGTTGCCGGGCCTCGGAAACATCACCGGTAACAAGCTCTTCACGGATCCGCACACGACGATCAACGTCGCCGACCCGAAGGTCTTCATCGGGATGCTCATCGGCGGATCCATCGCGTTCCTGTTCTCCTCGTTTGCGATCCGGGCGGTGAGCCGGACCGCGGCGGTCGTGGTGCAGGAGGTCCGGCGACAGTTCGCCGACGGCAAGATCATGAGCGGCGAGAAGCGGCCCGACTACGCACCGGTCATCGACATCTGCACCGCGGCCTCGCTGCGGGAGCTCGCGACGCCGGCGCTCCTCGCGGTGCTCACTCCGGTGATCATCGGGTTCGGCATCAACTACTTCGCCCTCGGCGCATTCCTCGCCGCGGTCATCCTGACCGGGCAGCTGATGGCGAACTTCCTGTCGAACTCC
The DNA here is from genome assembly GCA_038320885.1 of Acidimicrobiia bacterium. Classification (GTDB taxonomy): domain Bacteria; phylum Actinomycetota; class Acidimicrobiia; order IMCC26256; family PALSA-610; genus JBBQER01. Next base: position 78,325 of record JBBQER010000001.1, on the reverse strand, counting down.
GGTGGAGCGTGGGACAACGCCAAGAAGTACATCGAAGACGGGAACTACGGCGGCAAGGGCAGTGATGCCTATCGCGCCGCGGTGATCGGCGACACCATCGGCGATCCGTTCAAGGACACAGCGGGCCCCGCGCTCAACCCGTTGATCAAGGTCATCAACTTGGTCTCGTTGTTGATCCTGCCTGCCGTCATCAGCCTGCGCCACAACGACGTTCGGTTCCTCATTGCCGGCGCCGCGTTGATCGTGCTCATCGGAGCGATCCTCTTCTCGAAGCGCGGCGGCGCGACGCTGGCGTCAGCCGCCGACGACGGCGAGAAGGTCGCGGCGTAACGATTCGCGATCACCCGCCGCGCGTGGCGCGGCGGTGATTGCGGTATTCGAGGAACGGCGGGATCAACGACAGCACGATGATCACGGCGACGATCGGGTAGATGTACTTGTCGATGTTGATCGACTTCCCCAGCCAGAATCCGAGCAGGCTGATACCGACCGCCCAAATCGCTGCGCCGACGACGTTCGCGATCGCGAACTTGCGTGCCGGCATGCGTCCTGTGCCCGCGAGGATTGGAACGATGGTGCGCACGAACGGGATGAAGCGCGCCAGTACGACCGAGCGCGGGCCGCGCTTGTCGAAGAACTCCTGAGCCTGTTCGAGGTATGCGGTCTTGAAGAGCCGGGCATCGGGCTTGAAGAGTCGCATTCCGTAGCGACGTCCGAGTGCGTAGCCGATCTGGGCGCCGGCGATCGCGGCGATGAACGAGCCGATCACCACCTGGGCGAGGTTCAGGTGAGGGTCGGCCGGCTTCGTGGTCGCGCAGAATGCGCCGGCCAGGAACAGGATCGAGTCGCCGGGCAAGGGCACCGGGACGAGCCCGGACTCGATGAAGACGACGATGATCAAACCCCAGGTGGCGAAGTTGTCGATGAGGTCCCGGGGACTCAGCCAATTGAGCGCGAGCATGGCGGGGCACCCTAGACGCGAATGTCGGCACTCAGGGTGATGTCGTGACCACAGTTTGACACGACGGGTCGCCGGGTGGCACTACGGAAAAGAGGAGCGGGCTACGGTCCGCAACCCGACGGCCGACAGCAAACCTGCCGACAAGAATCTTGGGCGGCCGCCGCCGGCCCGCCCCACCGCCCCACACCGATCTCGGAGCACCAGTGGCAAAACCTCTCGTCATCGTGGAGTCGCCGGCCAAGGCGCGCACGATCGCGGGCTACCTCGGCAGTGACTACAAAGTCCTGGCGAGCGTGGGACACATCCGAGATCTTCCCGGGAGCAAGGACGAGGTCCCCGACGACAAGAAGGAGACCCACGGCCGGCTCGCGGGCATCGACGCCGACCACCACTTCGACGCGGTCTACATCGTGCACGCGTCGAAGAAGAAGGTGGTCGCCGAGCTGAAAGCGGCGCTGAAGAACGCCGACGAGCTCATCCTCGCGACCGACGAGGACCGCGAAGGTGAGGCGATCGGCTGGCACGTGCTCGAAGTGCTGCAGCCGAAGGTCCCCGTTCGGCGAATGGTGTTCCACGAGATCACGCCGCACGCCATCCGCGAGGCGCTCGACAGTCCGCGTGATCTCGACATGAAGCTCGTCGAGGCCCAGGAAGGCCGGCGAATACTCGACCGCCTCGTCGGCTGGGAGACCTCGCCGGTGTTGTGGCGAGTGTTCGGTCGCGGCCAGGCCGCGTCGGCCGGTCGCGTGCAGAGCGTCGCCGTGCGCATGGTCGTGCAACGTGAGCGCGCCCGCATGCGATTCCGCGCCGGTCAGTGGAGCGATCTCGAAGCCGAGCTCGTCGCGCACGATCAAGCGTTCCGGGCCGCGCTCGTGGAGCTCGACGACACGCGCCTGGCCGAGGGCCGCGACTTCGATCCGGCCACCGGAAAGATCGCGCAGGCCAAGAGCGATGCCGGTGACGTCGTCCTGCTCGACGCCGACGCCGCCGCGGCGCTCGCGGCGCGGTTGCAAGACGCGTCGTTCGCGGTCACGTCGGTCGAGTCGGATCCGTTCACCGAGCGACCGCGGGCGCCGTTCACGACTTCGACGCTCCAACAGGAATCGAGCCGCAAGCTCCGATTCGGTGCGGCTCGAACCATGTCGATCGCGCAGCGCCTCTATGAGCGTGGGTACATCACCTACATGCGTACCGACAGCACGAACCTCTCGGAGCAGGCGGTTACCGCAGCCCGCACCGCGATCCGTGAACAGTACGGCGAGGAGTACTTGCCGGCGGAGTCGCGCGCGTATCGCAGCAAGGTGAAGAACGCGCAGGAGGCGCACGAGGCGATCCGCCCCGCCGGCGATCGCATCCGCACACCCGATCAACTCCGCTCCGAGCTCGACGCCGACGAGCAGCGTCTCTACGAGCTGGTGTGGATCCGCACCGTCGCCTGCCAGATGTCCGACGCGCGGGGCCGCAAGACGACGCTTCGCGTCGCGGCAACCTCGACCGCGAACGAACGCGCGATCTTCCGCGCCGCCGGGAAGACGTATGATTTCCTGGGCTGGCGCCGCGTGTACGTCGAAGACGTCGACGAGGGCGAGGAGCAGGAAAACGAAGCGCGCCTGCCCATCGTCGCCGAAGGCGAGAGCGTCGCGTGCAACGAGCTCGCTGCCGTCTCGCACGAGACCAAGCCGCCCGCGCGCTACACCGAGGCCAGTCTCGTGAAGGAGCTCGAAGAGCGCGGCATCGGTCGTCCCTCCACCTACGCCGCAGTGATCGAGACGATCCAGGCGCGCGGCTACGTGTGGAAGAAGGGAACCGCGCTCGTGCCCAACTGGACCGCGTTCGGTGTGACCAATCTGCTCGAGCAGCACTTCGGCCACCTCGTCGACTACGGCTTCACGGCGACAATGGAAGAAGCACTCGACGTGATCGCGCGGGGCGAGGGCGAAGCCGAGAAGTGGCTGCACACCTTCTACTTCGGGAACGGCCAACCCGGATTGCGGCAGCTGGTCTCCGACGAGAACCTCGCCAAGGTCGACCCGCGCGGCGTGAGCACGATTCCGATCGGCGCCGACGACACCGGGCACGAGCTCGTCGTGCGCGTCGGGAGATACGGCCCGTACGTGCAGCGCGAGGAAGCCGAGACCGCGTCGTTACCGCCCGACATCGCGCCCGACGAGCTGACGATCGACGTCGCGCTCGACCTGATCGCCAAGCAGGCCGCGGGTCCGGTCGCGCTCGGCACAGATCCCGAAACCGGCCTTGCCGTGTACGCGCTCACCGGCCGCTTCGGTCCCTACGTGCAGCTCGGCGAGCAAGAAGAGGGAACGAAGAAGAAGCCGAAGCGCTCGTCGCTCTTCGCGAGCCAAACTCCGGAGACGGTCACGCTCGAGGAAGCCCTGCAGCTATTGGCTCTGCCGCGTTCCGTCGGTGTCGATGGCGAGGAACGTGAGATTCTTGCGTCACCGGGCCGCTTCGGTCCGTATCTCAAGCGTGCCGACGGCGAGACGCGCAGTCTCGCCGCCGAGGAGCAATTGCTCACGATCACGCTGGCCGAAGCCGAAGCGTTGTACGCACAGCCCAAAGCGCGGCGCGGCCGTCAGCAGAAGCCGCCGCTCGCCGAGCTCGGCGAGCATCCCGACTCCGGCGCGCCCGTGCGCGTGCTCGATGGTCGTTACGGTCCGTACGTCACCGACGGCACCACGAATGCCACCGTGCCGCGCGGCCAGGACCCAACCGAATTGACGCTGCCCGAGGCGATCGCCCTCTTGCGGGCGCGTGCGGAGATGGCGCCGAAGAAGCCCAAGAAGGCCGCGAAGAAGGCGACCAAGAAGGCCGGCGGAACGGCGGCCAAGGAGCCGGTTGGCGCGACTGCTGATCAGCCATCTGTGTAACAAGGGCCCGACTACCTTGAGGGGCGCGTGAGCGAACCGCAAGCGCCGTTCATCCCTCCGGCCCCCGACCGCGACCCGATTCCTCCCGCGCCGTGGCGCGTGTTCCGCGTTCCGGGCTTCCTCCCGCTGTTCGGCGCGCAGTTCATCTCGAGCCTCGGGGACTGGACCGGTCTCTTCGCGATCATCGCCATCGCCGGACGCGTGTCGAACTCGGCGACGGCCGTCGGGTTCGTCATGATCGCCCGGATGCTTCCCGGTTTCCTTTTCGCGCCGGTAGGCGGCGCGCTCATCGACCGGTGGAACCGCAAGGCGGTGATGGTCACCTGCGACCTCGGACGCGCCGGGTTGCTGGCGGTGTTGCCGTTCTGGGAGAACATCTGGGGCTTGGTGATCCTCTCGTTCGTGATCGAGATGCTCACGCTGCTGTGGGGTCCGGCGAAGGATGCGAGTGTCCCCAACATCGTGAAGGAGCCCGAACACCTGGCCGCGGCGAACTCGCTGGGGCTCGTCGCCTCGTTCGGCACCTTCCCGCTCGGCGCGATCCTGTTCGCGGTACTGGCCGCGATCGCCCATTGGCTCGGCGGGTTCTCCGCCCTTGCATCGCTCGCCGGCAATCGGGAGTCGCTTGCGATCTGGCTCGACGGCACGTCGTTCCTGCTGTCGGCGTTGCTGATCTCCCGCTTGCGGCTGCCCGAAACCGAACGGAGCACGCGGCCTCACGTTCCGCCCGCGCAAACGTGGCGCGACATCAAGGACGGGCTGCGGTTCATACGTTCGGAACCGCTCGTGCGCGGCGTCATGATCGGTCTCGCCGGCGGGTTGATCGGTGGCGGCGCGATCGTGCCGCTCGGTCCGACCGTCGCCACCGAAGTGCTGAAGGGCGGTCCGTCGGCGTTCGGTCTCCTGATGACGGCGCTCGGCGTCGGCGCGGCGGTCGGTGTCGTCACGTTGCTCTGGCTCCAGCGCCGCTTGCCTCGACAACTCGTGTTCACGACGGCGGTGGTGGCGACCGGAATCTCGATCATCGCGGTCGCGTCGATGTCGTCGTTGGGACCCGCGTTCCTGCTCGTTGCCGTGCTGGGCGCGGGGGCCGGATGCGCATACGTCACCGGGTTCACGATGCTCCAGGAGAGCGTGTCCGACGACATGCGCGGCCGCACGTTCGCGACGCTGTACACGATCGTGCGCGTGTGCCTGCTCTTGTCTTTGACGGTCGCACCGTTCGTCGCGGCTGCGCTCAACGCGATCTCGGAGCACGCAGTCAATGGCCGCGCGCGTATCGGGTCCTTTCACTTCGGGCTTCCGGGAGTACGCCTCGCGCTCTGGCTCGGGGGCGGTGTGACCGTGCTCTCGGGCTTCGCCGCCCAGCGCCGCATGCGCCGCCCGCCGCCGCCGGAATCGGGATGACGTTCATCGTCGTCGAGGGCGGCGAAGGGGTCGGCAAGAGCACGCAGGTCGATCTCCTCGTCGAGAGACTGCGGGCGGCCGGCCGCGTCGTCGACAAGACGCGCGAGCCCGGTGGGACGCAAAAGGGAGCGGCGCTCCGGGAGCGGTTGCTGCACGATTCCCGTGACCTCGATCCCGACGAAGAGCTCGACCTGATGCTCGAAGATCGACGTATCCACGTCGACGAGCGAATCGCGCCGAATCTGGCGAGGGGGATCGTTGTGGTGTGTGATCGCTTCACGCCTTCGACACTCGCCTATCAAGGCGTCGCGCGCGGACTCGGGGTGGAGAACGTGGAGGCGAGGAGCCGGGCGGTCACCGCCGGTGTCGACCCCGCCGTCGTCGTCGTTCTCGATCTTCCCGATGATGTGGCCGAAAGCCGCCTCTCGGGTGACCGTGACCGCTTCGAACGGGCAGGCGCCGACTTCCACACCCGTGTTCGCGCCGCGTACCGCGAGCTCGCACCCGAACGGGGATGGGTGATCGTCGACGCCAGTGGTTCACCGGCCGAGGTCGCCGACCGGGTCTGGGCCGCCGTCGCGCCGCATCTCGGATCGTAGAGTGAGCGCGTGTTAGTCGATCTGGTGGGTCAGGAGCGTGCGGTCGAGACGTTGCGCCGCGCGACCGAGCGACCGTCGCATGCGTATCTCCTGGTCGGTCCGCGCGGGTCGGGCGTCGAAGACGCGGCACGCGACTTCGCCGCGCTGCTGATCGGCGTCGGCGACGACGAGCGCGGGCTCCGGCTCGTGCAGCGGGGCGTCCACCCCGATGTCGTGGAGTTCGCCCCGGGCGGCCCGTCGTACCGCGTGAAGGAAGACGTGCGTGACTCGATCCTCCCCGAAGCGGCCCGAGCACCGATCGAAGCCGAGCGTCGGGTCTTGATCCTCTTCGAGGCCGAGCGGCTGCGCGGCAATCAGAACGAGTCGGCCAACGCGATGCTCAAGACCATCGAAGAGCCGCCGCCCCGCACCATCGTCATGCTCGTCACCGCGGTTGCCGACGATCTGCTGCCCACGATCCGGTCGCGCTGCCAGCGCATCGACTTCGATCCGGTCGGCGACGAGGCGCTGCGCGCCGCGCTCGAACGGGAGGGAACGCCGGCCGAGCTCGCGTCGACCGCGGCCGCGTTGGCGGGTGGCCAGCTGGCCCGGGCCCGCACGCTGGTCGGGTCCCTGGGCCCGTTGCGAGCCGCCTTCGCGGGCGCGCCGACTCGCGTCGACGGGACCGGCGCGACGGCCTTCGCCCTGGCCGAGGAGCTCGGCGCGGCGGTCGACCAGGCCGCCGACGCGGTCACTGGTCGCCACGAAGCCGAGCTGCGGGAGTTCGACGCCGAGTTGGAGCGGCTCGGGTATGCCGACCGCGACGCCCGGATGCTCCGCGGCCGGATCGAGAAGCGTCACCAGCGCGAGGTGCGGCGGACCCGGATCGATCTCCTGCTCGAAGGCGTCACCGCGTTCGAGACGGTGTACCGCGATGCGCTCGCCGATGCCGCGCCACCGCTCAACCAGGACCGGCCGCGAATCGTGCTCGCGCCGCGCTCGTCCGCAGCCGCGCTCGATGCATGTCGCGAAGCGCGTGAAGCGATCCTGATCAACGAAAAGGGCCTGGTGCGGCTCACGCACCTCTTGCTGTCGCTGCCGCCGGCGCGCCCGAGATGAACGCCGCACCGAGAGCGGAGGGCCCACCGGACCCGGCCGTTATGCTGTCGCCTCCGTCGCCGGAGTAGCTCAGACGGTAGAGCAGCTCACTCGTAATGAGCAGGCCAGGAGTTCGAGTCTCCTCTCCGGCTCCATGGGAGTCCAGGTCACACGGTGAGGGTGATCTCTCACTCCGGAGTCGTCGCACCTTCAACCGCCGTTCGCCGCCCTCGCACCGCCTCCGCATCACTCGCGCCCGGGGCTCCGATCACCAAGTACGGGTGGCGCTTCGGTGACGGCACCACCGCGACGACGACCACCCCGACGACCAGCACGTCTACGCCACCGCCGGCACCCGCAAAGTGACGGTGACCGAGACCGACACGGCCGGCACCTCCATCACGTCAGTCTTCACCGGCCAGACCATGAGCCGGAACGGCTCGCCCACCGCCAGCATCAAGGTCCAGATCACCGTGCCTTCCGGCTAATCGGGCAAAAACAACTTTCAGTATTTCTAGTGATAAAACTCTGATATCGGGCAAGAGCATACGAAGTGTGATTTCCGGTTCCGCCGTGCCGCGCGGAGCCGTCTTCGAATGCTTTGGAGACTTGCCGATGTCCTTCGTTCTTTCTGCTGCGTCGCGACGCGCGTCGAAACGCCTCGCGTTCCGCACGTTCGCGATCACTGTGACGACAGCGCTGATCGTGCTGTTCCTCCCGGGCACTGCGTTCGCCGTCGGCGAACCCTCCGCTCCCGCGCAGCCGAGCGTCACGCACGGCGACGGCTCCATCTCGGTGGCGTTCGTCCCGCCTGCCGCCAACGGCAGCGCGATCTTGTTCTATACCACCTCCTGTGTCTCCTCCAATGGTGGCGCCGCCGGGACGAACAGCGCGTTGGCATCGCCGATCCTGGTGTCGGCGCTCGACAACGGCAAGACGTACACGTGCACGGTGAACGCGACGAACTCGAACGGCACCGGCGCAAACTCGGTCGCCTCGGCGTCGACCGTGCCCGCGTCTATTCCCGACACAACCTTGAAGCCGACTGTCACTTCCGGCAATGCGTCGATCTCGGTCGCGTTTGTTTCGGGCAGCGACAACGGCAGCGCGATCACCGGATTCACTGCTTCGTGCACTTCGAGCAACGGTGGTGCTGCGGGTTCGAACTCCGGCGCGTCCTCTCCAATCGTCGTATCGACGTTGACGAACGGCAAGACCTACACCTGCAAGGTCCTCGCGACGAACGCCGAGGGAAACTCGCCCCAGAGCCCAGCGTCGTCACCGGTAGTTCCTGCGACGGTGCCGAGCACGCCCGCGCAGCCCACGGTGGTGCACGGCAACGCCAACATCACGGTGACCTTCACCGCCTCGGCGAGCGACGGCGGCTCGCTGGTCACCGGCTACACCGCGACTTGTACGTCGAGCGACGGCGGTGCCGCCGGATCGACCTCCGGTGCCGCCTCGCCGATGCTCGTGTCGACCTTGACCAACGGCAAGACCTACACCTGCACCGTCCACGGCACGAACGCGATCGGCAACAGCCTCGAATCGGCAGCTTCGGCGTCGACGGTTCCGGCCACGACACCCTCCACGCCCGCCCAGCCGACCGTGACCCGCGGTGACGGTCAGATCTCGGTCGCATTCGTCGCCCCCGCCAACGGCGGCAGCACGATCACGGGTTACACCGCGGCGTGCACGTCGAGCGACGGTGGCACATCCGGGAACAACGCCGGCGGAACGTCGCCGATCGTCGTCACCGGCCTGACCAACTCCAAGACCTACACCTGCACCGTTTTCGCGACCAACGGCGAAGGCAACAGCGCGGCGTCGCCCGCGTCGGCGTCCGCGGTGCCCGGCCTCGTGCCGAGCGCGCCGGCGCAACCGACCGTGACCCACGGCAACGCGACGATCTCGGTCGCGTTCGGCGCACCCTCCAGTGATGGCGGCAGCGCGATCACCGGCTACACGGCCACCTGCACGTCGAGCGACGGCGGAACGACCGGTTCGAACACCGGTGCCACGTCACCGATCGTCGCGTCGGCTCTCACCAACGGCACGACCTACACGTGCACCGTGTTCGCGTCGAACGTGAACGGTGCCGGCAACGCGTCGGTCGCTTCGGCCGCCACCGTTCCCGCGACCACGCCGGGCACCCCCGCCCAGCCCACGTTGACGCACGGCAACGCATCGATCTCGGTGGCGTTCGCAGCACCCGCGAGCAACGGTGGCAGCACGATCACCGGCTACTCGACTACCTGCACGTCGAGCGACGGCGGAACGGCCGGAACGAACACCGGCGCCACGTCGCCGATCGTCGTCTCGGCGCTGACCAACGGGAAGACCTACACGTGCGTCGTGCACGCGGACAATGCCGAAGGGAGCGGTTCCAACTCCGTCGCTTCGGCGTCGACCATTCCTGCGACGGTCCCGAGCACGCCGGCCCAGCCGACGATCGCACCCAGCGGTACGACGATGACCGTGACGTTCGTCGCGCCCGCCAATGGCGGCAGCGCCATCACCGGCTACACCGCGACCTGCACGTCGAGCAACGGCGGAACCGCCGGCAACAACGCCGGTGCGAGCTCGCCGATCGGCGTGACCGCCCTTTCACTCGGCAAGTCCTACACGTGCACCGTCAACGCGACCAACGCCGAAGGCAACAGCACGGAGTCGGTGGCGTCCGCGAGCGCAACGATTCCGGCCATCGTCCCCGGCGTTCCTGCCCAACCGACCCTGACCAGCGGCAACGGCTCGATCTCGGTCGCGTTCGTCGCTCCCACGAGTGACGGCGGCAGCGCGATCACGGGCTACACCGCGACCTGCACGTCGAGCGACGGCGGTGCGACCGGTTCCAACGGCGGCGCCACGTCGCCGATCGTCGTGTCGACGTTGACGAACGGCAAGACCTACACCTGCACCGTCCACGCCACGAACAGCGTCGGGAGTAGCGGCGAGTCTGCCGCGTCGGCGTCCGCCGTGCCGAGCACGGTTCCCGTCGCACCGGCCAAGCCGACGACGGCTGCCGCGGCAACCCACATCACGGTCACGTTCGTGGCGCCCGCCAACGGTGGCAATCCCATCACCGGCTACACCGCGACCTGCACGTCGAGCGACGGCGGCGCCGCCGGTACCAACACGGGCGCCAGCTCGCCGATCTCGGTGCAGTCGCTCACCAAGAGCAAGACGTACACCTGCACCGTCCACGCGACCAACGTCGTCGGTGACTCCGCAGAGTCGGTTCCGTCGAATGCAACTGTCGTTCCCGCAACCATTCCCGACCCTCCGGCCAAGCCGGTCACGACGTCGGGCAACGGGCAGATCTCGGTGGCCTTCGTCGCCCCCGACAACGGTGGCGCGGCGATCACCGGCTACAGCGCGAACTGCAACTCGAGTGACGGCGGCGTTCCCGGGTCGCTCTCGGGCGGAAGCTCGCCGATTGTGGTCACCGGCCTCGACAACGGCAAGACGTACACCTGCACCGTGCTCGCCACGAACAGCGTGGGCAGCGGCGACGCATCGGTCGCCTCCGACGCCACCGTGCCGGCAACCGTGCCGGGAACTCCGGCCGCGCCGACACTGACCCATGGGAACGCTTCGATCTCGGTCGCGTTCGTCGCTCCCGGGAGCAATGGTGGATCCGCCATCACCAGTTACACCGCGACCTGCACGTCGAGTGACGGCGGTGCGACCGGTTCCAACACGGGTGCCAGCTCGCCGATCGTCGTGTCGACGTTGACGAACGGCAAGACCTACACCTGCACGGTGTTCGCTACCAACGTGGCCGGCAACGGCACCGCATCTGCCGCTTCGGGATCCGCAGTTCCTGCGACCGTCCCGACTGCGCCTGCGGCACCGACCCTGACACGCGGCAACGCGCAGATCTCGGTCGCGTTCGTCGCTCCGGCCAACGGTGGATCCGCCATCACGGGTTACACCGCGTCCTGCACGTCGAGTGACGGCGGCGCGACCGGTTCCAACTCCGGCGCCACCTCGCCGATCGTCGTGTCGACGTTGACGAACGGCAAGACCTACAACTGCACCGTGCTCGCGACGAACGCGGTGGGCAACGGACTGGCGTCGACCGCTTCGGCATCGGCGGTTCCCGCTACCGTGCCGACCGCACCGGTGGCGCCGACGCTGACGCACGGCAATGGTTCGATCTCGGTGGCGATCACGGTCTCGAGCACGGGTGGCAGTGTCGTCACGGGTTACACCCCGACCTGCACGTCGAGCGACGGTGGTGCAACCGGCACGAACACGGGCTCGGCATCGCCGGTCGTGGTCACCGCGTTGACCAACGGCAAGACCTACACGTGCACCGCGCACCTGACCAACGCCGTCGGCAACAGCACGGAATCGGCCGCTTCGGCGTCGACGGTTCCCGCGACGACGCCCTCGGCTCCCGCAGTCCCGACGCTCACCCGTGGCAACCAGAGCTTGAGTGTGGCGTTCGTGGCTCCGGCGACCGGCGGCTCGGCAGTCACCGGCTACACCGCATCGTGCGTCTCGTCGAACGGTGGCGTCTCCGGTAGCCAGACCGGTTCCACCTCGCCGATCCTCGTGATGGCTCCCTTGACCAACGGGAAGCTGTATACCTGCACGGTCCACGCCAGCAACGTCGAAGGTGCCGGCTCCGAGAGCACCGCCTCGGCGTCGATGCTGCCGGGTGTCGCGCCCGAGAACAACGGCGCTCCCGCGATCACCGGCTCGTCGATCAACCACCACGTTCTGCTCGGCCACGACGGATCCTGGCGGGCAGGGCCGCCGCCGACGATCACTCGTCAGTGGCAGCGCTGCAACTCCGGGGGAACGGCGTGCGTGAACATCGCCGGCGCCGTCGGTCACACCTACACGACTCGTAACGCCGACCTCAATCACCGGCTCCGTCTCGTGGTGACCGCGAAGAACGCGCTCGGTTCGTTGTCGATGAGCTCGCCGGCTTCCGGCCGGATCACGAACTAGCAAGGCGCAACCGGGCGCAACACGCGCTCGAGGATTGCGACGGGGAGGGCGCGTTGGCGCTCTCCCCGGACGGATGAGTCGGCCGGCGACAGTCGGCCTGCGACAATGACGATCGTGCAACGACGAGCGGCCCTGGTGTTCTTCGTCGTCACGATCGTCGGTGCCGCGATCGTCTTCGGGATACAGGCGCGCGGATCGAGCTCGCACCCACGCACCGTACGAACGCATCCCGCCCGACGCTCGGCGCCGACGTCCTCGCACACGGCGCCTACGAGCACCTCCACCTCGTCGACGACGACCAGCACCGTCCCGGCGCAACCGGCGGTCGATCGCCCCCTCGTGCTCGTGAAGACCGTTACCGGCGACATCTCGCCGAAGTCGGTGGTCGCGACCGACAGCGGGCTCGTGTTCGCGCAGAACATGATGTATCGCCACACGATGACGGTCTACGACCGGGCGGGATCACTCGTGAAGACGATCCCCGACAGCGTCGACCTCGCAAGCTTCGGCTATCCGGGGCACGCAGGAATGTCGCGGGGCGCGCCGGTCGAGGGCGCTGTGAGCCCCGACCACAAGTTCTTCTACGTCACCAACTACTCGATGTACGGCGACAATTTCGGTCCCGAAGGCAGCGACGAGTGCTCCGGACCGGGCGGACTGTCGCCGAGCTTCGTCTACAGGATCGATCTCACGAAATTGACGATCACGGGTGTCGCCGAAGTCGGCATGGTCCCGAAGTACGTCGCGGTGACACCCGACAATCGCTACATCCTCGTGACCAACTGGTGCTCGTTCGACCTCAGCATCATCGACCGCGCGTCCTTCAAGGAGATCAAACGCATTCCGCTCGGCACCGATCCGCGCGGCATCGCCGTCAACCCGTCGTCGACGATCGCCTACATCGCGGTGATGGGATCGAGCGACATCGCGCGCATCGATCTCGGGTCGTTCGGGGTCGGCTGGTTCCGCGGCGTCGGGCTGTCGCCGCGCCACGTCGTCCTCGATCCCGCCGGCCGCTACCTGTACGCCACGCTGAACGGCGAGAGTCACGTCATCAAGCTCGACACCACGACCGGCAACGTCGTCGCGCGGGTCGAGACGGGCTCGCAACCGCGCAGCATGACGATCTCGTCCGACGGCACGGCGCTCTACGTCGTCAACTACCGATCGAACACGGTCACGAAGCTGCGGGCATCCGACATGAGCGTCTTGCAGACCGTGAGCACGCCGTCGAATCCGATCGGGATCACCTTCGAACCCGCGACGCATCGGGTGTGGGTCGCCTGTTACAGCGGCGAGATCCTCGTGTTCGACGCCTGATCCGAGAAGGACGACAAACAACGGTCGGGTACCCTGCCCGCTAATGGCCGACCAGGCGACCTTTGCAGAGCTGGCGACGCCGTTCATGTCGGCGCTCTATGCCGCCGCGCTCCGGATGACGCGCAATCCCGCCGACGCGGAGGATCTGGTGCAGGAGACGTACCTCCGTGCCTACCGGGGCTTCGGCGGCTTTCGTGAGGGCACGAACCTCAAGGCGTGGCTCTACCGCATCCTCACGAACACATTCATCAATCAGTACCGCGCCAAGAAACGCCGTCCCGATCAGGTCGACCTCGACGACGTCGAGGACTTCTTCATCTTCCGGCGGCTGGGCGGCCTCGAGGCTTCCGCGGCGCAGCGGACGGCGGAGACGGAGGTGCTCGAAGCGCTCCCCGACGACGAGGTCAAGGCCGCGCTGGAGTCGATCCCGGAGCAGTTCCGGATGGCGGTGATCCTCGCCGACATCGAAGGTTTCTCCTACAAGGAGATCGCCGAGATCCTCGATGTCCCGATCGGAACCGTGATGAGTCGCATCCATCGCGGAAGAAGGCAGCTCCAGAAGCTGTTGTGGGACTACGCCGAGGAGAACAACCTTCGGCCGCGAGTAGAGACGACCACCGGGGGATAGCGCAGATGGACTGTGACGACGCACTCCTCCGGATCTACGAGTACCTCGACGGCGAGATCACGGTCTGGAGACGCCGGGCCATCACGAGGCACCTCGACGAGTGCCCGCCCTGCGCCGACGGCTTCGTGTTCGAGCTCGAGATCCGCCGCATCGTCGTCTCGAAATGCCGCGAAGAGGTACCCACCTCGCTCCGACGCAAGATCGCGGACGCGCTCGGGATCGTCACACCCGAGTCCTGACCCGACCCGGAATCCGGCCCGGCACCCGGTTCCGGCGCTCCACCTTCTACGATGGCCCGCACCGGGAGTCGGAGCCGAGGGAGAGCAGAGTGCGACCGTCCGAGATCATGTTGCTCGCCGTCGCGGTGGTGATCGGTCTGGCCGGCGTCGCGCTGGGGATCGGCGTCTACTTCCACCACAGCGGTGGCAAGTTCTGGTTCTACTGGATCGCGCCCCTGCTCATGATCGGCGCCGCGGCCGGACTGGCACAGTTGGCGGTCGGCTACTACCTGAAGGTCGGTCGGCTGGAAGCCAAGGGTCGCCCGCGCAGTGACTGATCTCGAGTCATCGGTCCGGGTCCCCGACCCGGTCGACTGGGCCACGGCGCGCACCGTCGCGCGCATCGTCGCCGGCCGGGATCCCCTCGTCTCGTCGTATCTCGGTGCGTCGCTCGACGCCGACTTCGGCGGCCTGACCGTCGTCGCCGAAGAGCTCGTCGCCGAACACACCGGACTGCACCCGGCCGGCCACGTGAACGCGGTCGTGCTCGATCGGCGCGAGTGGGTCGACTCGAACCTGCTCTCCATGCGGGCGATGCTCGATCCGCTCATGCAACGGTTCGGCGATCGCATGGCGGGCAATCCGTTCGCACCCATCGGTCGACGCGTCGCCGCGACCGAGCTCGGCGTGCTGCTGGGATACGTCGCGCAGCGCGTGCTCGGCCAGTACGACCTGCTGGTTCCCGACGACCGCGGTGAAGCCGTGTACTACGTCGGCGCGAACGTGCTGGCCTTGGAGAAGCGCTTCGCGTTCCGGCCCCGTGACTTCCGGTTGTGGATCGCGATCCACGAGGTCACGCACCGCGCCCAGTTCGTCGGCGTGCCGTGGATGCGGGAGTACTTCCTCTCGCTCGTGCAGCAGGTGTTCGCGCTCGTCGACCCCGATCCCCGCACGTTGGCGCGGGCGCTGTCAAACGCGGTCGAAGCGATACGCCGGGGCCAGAACCCGCTCGACGAGGGCGGCATGGTGTCGCTCATCGCAACGCCCGAGCAGCGCGGCGTGCTCGGCCAGGTGCAGGCGTTGATGTCGCTGCTCGAAGGTCACGGCAACTTCGTGATGAACGACCTCGGTCACAAGCACGTCGCCGGCGACGAGCGCATGGCCCGGGTGTTGCACCAGCGCCGACAGGTCGGCGGCATCGTGCAACAGGTCCACAAGTTCCTCGGTCTCGAACAGAAGATGCGCCAGTACGAGGTCGGTGAGCGCTTCGTGCGCGGCGTGGTCGACCTCGGTGGTCCGCGGGCCATCGACCACGCATGGGTCGCGCCCGAGAATCTTCCGCAGCTCGCCGAGCTCGACGACCCGGTCGCGTGGTTGACGCGCGTGGATCGGATGCCCGCGGCCGGACGCTGAGTGCCGATGCCCCCGACACGCGGTGTGCTGACGCCGTGGCTGGATCGGCTGGTCGGGCTCGACGACCTCCCGCTCGGTTCGCGGGTCGCGGTCGGCTGCTCCGGGGGAGCCGACTCGCTCGCGTTGCTCGCGCTCGCACGGGCACGCGACCTCGACGTGCTCGCGGTGTACGTCGACCACGGTCTGCGGCCCGGAACCGCCCATGAGGCCGAGGTCGTACGTACGGCCGCCGCCGAAACGGGCGCCGAGTCACGTGTGATCGAGGTCGTCTTCGACTCACACGCCAACCTCGAAGCGCGGGCTCGCGATGCCCGGTATGCCGCGCTGCATCGGGCTGCCGACGAAGCCGGCGCCGAGGCGCTCCTGGTCGGGCACACGCGTGACGATCAGGCCGAAACGGTGCTGCTGGCCTTGCTGCGGGGGAGTGGAACTGCCGGCCTCGCGGGCATGGCGGCCGAGCGCGGCTCGTTGCGCCGCCCGTTGCTCGGGCTGCGACGCGCCGACACTCACGAGATCTGCGCCCGGCTCGGGTTCACGCCGGTGCGTGATCCCATGAACAGCGAGTTGCGCCACCGGCGCGTCTGGTTGCGCCGCGAGGTGATACCGCGTCTCGAGCAGGCTGCGGCGCGTGATCTCGTCGACGTGCTGGCCCGTCAGGCCGAAGTTCTGCGCGAGGACGACGATCTGCTCGACGCGCTCGCGGCCGAGCACGCACCGGAGGATGCGGTCGCGCTCGCGGCGTTACCGCGCGCGCTCGCGCGCCGGGTGGTCCGCGGCTGGCTCGGGCCCCCGCCGCCCGCGCTCGCAACCGTCGACGCGGTGCTCCGGGTCGCGCAAGGAGAAGTCCGAGCCGTCGAGCTCCCCGGCGGTCGGCGCGTCGAGCGAGTGGGCGCTCGCCTCCACCTCGTCGTACTTGCCGATGATGCGGAGGATCCGGCGCCGGTCCGGATCGCGCTGCCCGGGCGCGCCCGTTTCGGCGACGTCATGGTCGAGACGTGGATCGAGGAGGGGCCACCGGTCGCGTGGCCGAACGGCGAACGGATCTCGGTGGCCGATGCCGACCGGGTCGGGCCGGAGGCCTACGTGCGCGTCGCGCACGCCGCCGAGCGGTTCCGGCCGCTCGGGCGCGGCGGGTCGAAGCTCGTTCGGGACGCCCTCGTCGACGCGGGCGTCCCCGCCGGCAGTCGCGGCCGCGTGCCCATCGTGGCCGCGGGCAGCGGAGCGGCCGTGGCGCCGGACAGCGCGCTGTGGGTCGTCGGTTACCGTATTGACGATCGGGTGCGCGTGACCGCGCGCACGCGGCGCTACCTCTGGCTGAGCGTGGACCCATGCTGATCGACATGTTCATCGTCAGGCCACGGAACGCGGGTTCGGTGTGAACGACGCGAACATCGGACCCGTCGTGGTCGAGGAGATCGATCTCCAACAGCGCATCAAGGAGCTGGGCAAGGACGTCGCTTCCGACTACGCCGCGCATCCGCCGTTGCTCGTCGGCATCCTCAAGGGTGCGTTCATGTTCATGGCCGATCTCGCCCGCGCGATCGACCTCCCCGTCGAGTTCGATTTCATGGCGGTGTCTTCCTACGGGTCGGCGACCCGCACGAGCGGTGTGGTGCGGATCATGAAGGACCTCGATCTCGACCTGACCGACCGCCATGTGCTGATCGTCGAGGACATTGTCGACTCGGGACTCACGCTCGCGTACCTCCGCAAGAACCTGCGCGCTCGCAATCCCGCGTCGCTCGAGGTGTGCGCCTTGCTCGTGAAGGAAGGTCTGCAGAAGACCGATCCCGATCTCAAGTACGTCGGTTTCACCATCCCGAATCGCTTCGTGATCGGATATGGCCTCGACGTCGACGAGCGGTACCGCAACCTGCCGTTCGTGGCCGAGTACGCGGGGGATCTCGCCCCGGGATGACGGTCGACCAGGAACGAATCGAACGCGCGGTGCGCGAGATCCTGTCGGCCATCGGCGAGGATCCCGACCGCGACGGTTTGCTGCGCACTCCCGCGCGGGTTGCGGAGATGTACAACGAGATCTGTTCGGGTCTGACCGAGGATCCGGCCAAGCACCTCGTGGTGACCTTCGAAGCCGATCACGACGAGATGGTGCTCGTGCGCGACATCGCGCTGTACAGCGTGTGTGAACATCACTTGGTCCCCTTCCACGGTCACGCACACGTTGCGTACATCCCCAACGAGGATGGCCGCATCACCGGCCTCTCGAAGTTGGCGCGACTCGTCGACGGTTTCGCGAAGCGACCGCAGGTGCAGGAGCGGCTGACGACGCAGATCGCCGACGCGTTGGTCGGCGCGCTCGCGCCGCGCGGCGCGTTCGTGATGATCGAAGCCGAGCACTTGTGCATGTCGATGCGGGGTGTCCGCAAGCCGGGAACGCTGACCGTCACCTCGGCCGTGCGCGGCCTTTTCAAGGACAATCCGTCCACCCGGGCCGAGGTCATGGCCATGCTGGCGCCGCTGGGCGGAAGGCGCTGAATTCGGGCGCGATTGCGACCTTCAGGGCTGGGGGCGAGGGCTAGTCTGCGACGGTGACCCGCCTTTCCCTCGCCGACCTTCCGAGGCGAGCGCTCATGGGGGTCGTCAACGTCACGCCCGACTCGTTTTCGGACGGTGGGCGCTTCGCCGAAGCGGGTGCGGCCGTGGATCACGGGCTCTCGCTCGCCGCCGCCGGCGCCGCAATTCTCGACGTCGGAGGCGAGTCGACCCGGCCCGGCGCCGACGCCGTCGACCGAGCCGTTGAGCTCCGGCGCACGCTGCCGGTTGTCCGCGGGCTGGTCGCGGCCACCTCCGCTCCGGTGAGCATCGACACGACGAAGGCCGCCGTCGCGGCGGCCGCGCTCGAGGCCGGCGCCGTGATCGTGAACGACGTATCGGGCGGTACTGCCGACGCCGACATGTTGCGCGTCGTCGCCGACGCCGACGCGATGCTGGTCGTGATGCACACCCGGGGCACGCCCCGCACCATGCGCGCCGAAGCCCACTACGACGACGTCGTGCGCGAGGTCGGCGACGAGCTGCGGGCCCGGGTCGATGCCGCGATCGACGCCGGCGTGCGCGCCGATGCACTGCTTGCCGATCCGGGTATCGGTTTTGCCAAGACAGCCGATCACAACTTGGCGCTGCTCGCCGCGCTTCCGGATCTCGCGTTGCGAGTCGAGGCGCCGTTGCTCGTCGGCGCATCGCGCAAGTCGTTTCTCGGCCGGGTGCTCGACGACGCGCCGGTCGACGCGCGCGAAGAGGCGACGCTCGCCCTGACGGTCTGGTGTTTCGTTCACGGCGCCACGGTCGTCCGGGTGCACGACGTCGCTGCGTCGTACCGCGCGTGTCAGTTGCTCGACGCGCTCGATCGCGCGACGTCCGAAGGTCTCATCGAGGGGATGGCAGCGTGAGCACCACCGGTCTGCGCGGGCGTTGGGCCCAAGGGCTCCAACCGCGCTATTTCACATGGGTGATCATGGACCGGTTGGGCGCGGGTGAGCGCCCCGGAGGATTCGCGCGCAACCATCGCAAGGTGCGGCGCCAAGAAGAGCTGATCTGGCTGTCGGTGCACGGGTTCACGCACGTCGTGTCCCTGCTCGACTCGCCCCACAACCTGCACGCCTACGACGAGGCGGGCATCGCCTACGTGCACGTTCCGCTCGGGCCCCGTGACGAGCTGGTCCCGCGCCTCGAAGCGGTCTACGGCACGCTCGTCAAGCTGCTCGACGATCCCGAGGAGAAGCTCTTCGTCCACCACGAGGAGTTCGGCGACCGGCTGCTCGGCGTGATGGGCGGGTACCTGCTCTACTCCGGCCTCGTCGACCGCGGCACGCACGCGATCGCCGTCATCGAGAAGCTCACCGGGCGCAGCATCGGATCGCTCGGCCGCGAGATCATCGCCGTCACCCTCGACGACCACATCCACCGCTAAGCGCGGACGACTCGCACGATGTCGGTGCTGCCGGCGCGCTTGCCTTGTGACGCCGACACGACGGCGATGAGCTCGCCTTTGTGCACGATGCCGATGTCGCGCGCGGCGCGGACCGCGGCGTCGATCTGCGCGGGGCCGGTGGTGCCCGGCGCGATCGCGAGCGGACGCACACCCCACACAAGACTGAGCGCGCCGAGCGCGGCGATCTGATCGGAGATGCCGGCGATCGGAACCGACGGGCGGAACGCGGCGACGCGACGCGCGGTCGTTCCGCTCTGGGTCGGGCAGAGGATTGCCGCGACGCCGAGATCCTCCGCCGCCTGCACCGCCGCGTGCGCGACCGCCCACGCGACGCGATCGTCGTCGTTGGCTGCGGCGGCACCGGCGGGCGCGGGCTTCCCGCCCGGCCAACCTTCCGCGGCCTCCGCAACTTCGGCCATGGTCCGCACCGTGTCGGTGGGATAGATGCCGATCGCCGTCTCCTCGGAGAGCATCAAGGCGTCGGTGCCGTCGATCACGGCGTTGGCAACGTCGTTCACCTCCGCGCGCGTCGGCAGCGGCGATCGGGTCATCGACTCGAGCATCTGGGTTGCGGTGATCACCGGCTTCCCGGCCATGTTGCAGAAGCGGATGATCTCCTTCTGGATCAGTGGCACCCGGCGCGCAGGCACCTGGATCCCGAGATCGCCGCGGGCGACCATCACCGCATCGGCGATCGCGACGATGCCGGCGAGGTGATCGACCGCGACCGCGGTCTCGATCTTGGCAACGAGCTGCGGGCGGGCGCCCCGCTTGGGCAGACGCGCCCGAACCGCCTCGATGTCTTCGGGCCTGCGTACGAACGACAGTCCGACGAAGTCGGCCTTGATCTGCACCGCCATCGCCAGCGCGACCGCGTCCGCCGGGGTGAACGGCTCGACGTGTGCTTCGGCCCGCGGCACGTGCATGCCCTTTCTGGACCGCAACAATCCTCCGCGCACGACGCGACACACGACGTCTTCACCGTCGATCGCTTCCACGCGCAGCACGATCGCGCCATCGGCGAGGAACACCTCGTCGGCCACTCGCACCCACCGCGCGAGCTGGGGCGCGGTGTTCGAGACGCGGTACTCGTCACCTTCGATCGCCTGCGCGGTGAGCACGAACCGGCTGTCGGTGTGCAGCTCGACTTCGTCGTTCGCAACGGGGCCGGTGCGCAGTTTCGGGCCGGGAAGATCGACGAGCACGCCGACGACGCGGCCGAGCGACGCCGCGGCCGAGCGCGCGACCACCGCGCGTGCAGCGTGCAGGTCAGGCGTTTCGTGCGCGGCGTTCAAGCGGACGACGTCGACGCCGGCGGCGAGCAGCGCCTTCAGCGCGTCGGGCTCCGACGTCGCCGGCCCGATCGTGGCCACGATCTTCGTTCGCCGCATGGCACCCCTTCCGTCCGCCACGTTCTATCGGCGATGAGCCGACCTCGACGGGGTTCGGCCCGGGTATGTTCACCCCATGGACCGCATCCTGATCGCCGGCCTCCGCGAGATGGGAGTGCACGGCGCGCGGGCGGAGGAGCAGGAGCGACCTCAGCCGTTCCAAGTCGATCTCGAGCTGCTCGTCGACCTTGCCGCCGCCGGGTCCAGCGACGCGCTGGGAGACACCGCCGACTACGGCGTGCTCTGCGATGCGGTGCGTCGGGTCGTCGCCGACGAGCACCACCAATTGCTCGAACGGCTCGCCACCCGCATCTCCGAGGTGTGTCGATCCGAGCCACGTGTCAAAGGCGTCGTCGTCGAGGTGCGCAAGCTCCAGCCGCCGATCGCCGGTGAGATCGATTACGTCGGCGTGCGGATCGAGCGCTGGACTTGAGGCGCGACGACCCGCAATACCCCGTCGTGCGCGCGTATCTCGGCTTGGGTTCGAACCTCGGCGACCGGCTCGGTTACCTGCAGCTCGGCGTCAACGCGCTCACGCGCGTTCCCGGCGTTGCGGTCGCTGCCGTCTCCCGCGTTTACGAAACCGCGCCTGTCGGCGGCCCACCTCAAGATGCGTATTTGAACGCCGTGGTCGCGGTCGAGACTGATCTCGAACCGCACGAGCTGCTCGCCCGCTGTCAAGAGATCGAAGAGCTGGCCGCGCGCGAACGCAAAGAGCGTTGGGGACCACGCACCTTGGACGTCGACATCTTGATCTTGGAAGGGACCAGCGTCCGTGACGACGAACTCACCATTCCGCACCCGCGTATGTGGCAGCGCGGATTCGTTCTCGCGCCGCTCCGCGACGTTGCGCCCGAGCTTGTACCTGCCGACGAGACGTGGGAAGGGGTACGCGAGGCGGGAGTAGCCTTGAGACCGCCACCGGTCGCTTAGCGCCGCCGGCCATCGGACGAAGTCGACGGAGCGTACGTTGGAAGCCAGCGAGGCCGCGGGAAACCAAACGCTCGCACTCGTTGGCCCCGGTCGCGCCGGCACGACGATCGCGCTGGCGCTCATCGAACACGGCTGGCACGTCGTTTCGGTCGCGGGCCGCGCGCCGGACACTGCTTCGACCACCGCGGCCGTGGCGTGTCTCGGGTCGCGACCGGCGCTCGTCTCCGACGTCGGGAAGGGCGCGGCGGTGGTCGTCGTGGCGACGCCTGATCGCGCGATCGAAGCGACGACGCGTAACTTCGCATCGTCGCTCGAACCCGGCGCGCTCGTGCTGCACCTCGCCGGATCGCGTGGTCTCGACGCGTTTGCAGATCTCCAGGCCCTTCGTCCCGACGTGCGTGTCGGTGCCCTGCATCCGTTGCAATCGTTTCCCACCGCGGCGATCGGGCTCGAGCGGCTGCACGGCTCGTGGGCCGCGGTCGCCGGTGATCCGCAGACCGAGGAGTTGGCGCGTACGATCGGACTCCGGCCCTTCGAGCTACCCGACAGTCAACGAATGCAATATCACACGGCCGCGGTAGTCGCCTCCAACCACGTCGTCGCGCTGCTCGGCCAGGTCGAGCGGCTCGCCAGTGCGTGCGGAGTGCCGTTCGACGCGTTCGCGCCGCTGGTGCAGTCGTCGGTGATCAACGCGTTCGGCATCGGTCCCGCGCTCGCGCTGACCGGACCCGTGGTCCGCGGCGATCTCGTGACGGTCGAGCAACACCTCGCGACGCTTGATCCCGGCGAGCGAGACGCGTACCGCTCGCTCGCGCGAGAGGTGGCCCGCCTCACCGGCCGCCGCGATCGCGCGCTCGACCGTCTCCTCGACGACGTCCGTCACGCCGCCGGAGACGCAAGCGGTACCGCAGACCCCGAGGCCTGATCGAAGGTCGGCGCGTTGGTCAGGGGCGCGAATGCGGCCTACGATGACATTCGTCCCGACCCGCCAGTCCGGACCCTTCGGGGCCGGAACCGAGCGAGGCCAGAACCCAACATGCTTCACGTCGACCGGATCGCCGACCTGCGCGCTGCTTGCGACGACGCGCGCGCCGCGGGCAAGCGGGTCGGCGTCGTGCCGACAATGGGTTTCCTGCACGCCGGGCACCGCTCCCTGATGCGCTCGGCGAGCGCGGCGACCGACTTCGTGGTCGTGACGATCTTCGTCAACCCCTTGCAGTTCGGGGCGGGTGAGGATCTCGATCGGTACCCGCGTGATCTCGCCGGTGATCTCGAGGCGTGCGCGGCGGAAGGCGTCGACTGCGTGTTCACGCCGAGTGTCGCCGAGATGTACCCTCGGCCGCCGCTCACGACGGTGCACGTCGAGGGTTTGACCGCCGACTTGTGCGGTGCGACACGCCCGACGCACTTCGACGGTGTCACCACCGTGGTCGCCAAGCTTTTCGCCATCACCGACTCGTGCACGGCATTCTTCGGGCGCAAGGACGCCCAGCAACTCGCGATCGTGACGCGGATGGTCGAGGATCTCGAGCTACCCGTCGAGGTCGTGGGCTGCCCGATCGTGCGCGAGCCCGACGGCGTCGCGATGTCGAGTCGCAACGCGTACCTCACGGAACCCGATCGAGCCGCGGCGCGCGTGTTGTCGCACGCGTTGCGGCGAGCGGTCGACGCGATCGTCGGCGGGGAACGCGATCCGGCGAGTGCCACTCGTATCGTTCGCGACATGGTGGCGACCGAGCCCCTGGTGGATCTGGAGTACGTCGAGGTGCGCGACGCGCGTGAGCTCACGCGCCTGGCCACGCTCGACGGAGCGGTCCTGATCGCACTCGCCGCCCGCGTGGGGACGACGCGGCTGATCGACAACGTGTTGATTCACATCGACGGCGCGCAGGTCAATGCCGATCTCGGTGTGGGAGGAGGATCGCCGTGCAACGCACGATGATGAAGTCGAAGATCCATCGGACGATCGTCACGGGAGCCGACGTCGGCTACGTGGGCTCGATCACCCTCGATCCCGAGTTGATGCGGCTCGCCGCGTTGCGCGAGTTCGAGCAGGTACACGTGCTCGACATCGACAACGGCGCGCGTTTCGAGACCTATGCGATGGCCGGGGGAAAGGAGACGTGATCCTCAACGGCGCCGCGGCCCGGCTCGTGCAGCCCGGCGACCGCGTGATCGTGATCACGTACGCGTCGTATGAAGAAGCCGAGCTCGACGATTTCGAGCCGCTCATCGTGCACGTCGACGAGTGCAATCGTCCGATTCCGATGGAGCAGGCGGCGCGCTCGGGCTCGAACGTCGTGTGGATTCGCACCGGCGCCGAGCGCGGTCGCGATCCCGTAAGCCCGGCCCCGTAGGCTGAACCTGTGATCGACGTTCTCGTTCTCGGGAGCGGTGTCGCCGGTCTCACGACCGCGCTGGAGGCCGCACGGCAGGGCTTGACGACGGTCGTCCTGACCAAGGGCGAGCTCTCGCTCTCGGCCACCCGCTACGCGCAGGGCGGCGTCGCGGCCGCGCTCGCCGAACCCGACTCCGCGGAGCTTCACCTCGCCGACACGCTGACCGCGGGTGCGGGCCTGTGCGATGTCGAGGCGGTCCGTGTGCTCGTGACCGAAGGCCCCGACCGGGTCCGTCAGCTCGCGGCGCTCGGCGCGCACTTCGACACCGCGCCCGGGCCCGACGGCGACGAGTTGCTCCTTGCCCGCGAAGGCGGTCATTCGCTCGCGCGCGTCGTGCATGCCGGCGGCGATGCAACCGGCGCGGAGATCGAGCGGGCTCTGGTTGCTGCCGTCGAGCGCGGCGACATCAGCGTGCGGGAAGGCTGGTTCGCGATCGAGCTGCTGGTGGAAGACGGTCGCTGCCGCGGAGTGCTCGCGCTCCGCCCCGACGGGGAAGTCGAGCTCGTGCGCGCGGGAGACTTCGTGCTGGCGACGGGCGGCGTCGGGCAATGTTTCGCGGTCACGACCAATCCCACGCTTTCCACGGGCGACGGCGTCGCGCTCGCCCTCAAGGCCGGCGTTGCGTGCGCGGATCTCGAGTTCGTCCAGTTCCACCCGACGGCGTTGCACCATCCGTCGATGCCGCGCCCGCTTCTCTCGGAAGCACTGCGCGGCGAGGGTGCCGTGCTCCGGGACACCAACGGGCACGCGTTCATGGCCGATGTGCATCCGCTGGCCGATCTCGCGCCGCGCGACATCGTGGCCCGGGCGATCCACGAGACCATGGCGCTCGCGGGTGTCGAGCACCTCTGGCTCGATGCCACGATGATCGACGACTTCCCGCGGCGCTTCCCGACGATCTGGGCCGCGTGCCGGACCGCCGGTCTCGACCCGACCGAGGATTGGCTGCCGGTTGCGCCCGCCGCGCACTACTTGTCGGGTGGCATCATCACCGACCTCGACGGCGCGACCACGCTGCCGCACCTCTGGGCGTGTGGCGAAACGGCGTGCAGCGGCGTGCATGGCGCCAACCGCCTCGCGTCGAACTCCCTGCTCGACGGTCTCGTGTTCGGTCAGCGCGTCGTGACCGCGATCGTCGCCGGCAAGGTTGGTGCCGACGCGACCGGGGCGATGGCCGGCGTCATCGAGCTTCCGCCGGTCGAGGTCTTGCCCGCGCCCGATCCCGTCGTGCTCCGCAAGGAAGACATGTCGGCGCCCGACGCTCTGCGGAGCGCGGTGCAGCGCACGATGTCGGCCGACTGCGGCGTCGTCCGCGCCGCACCCAACCTGCATATGGCCGCCGACACGCTCGCCGACCTCGCGAAGCTGGCCGACGAGCTTCCGGCCCGGGAGATTGCCACCTACGAAGTCATCAATCTCGTGCGGGTGTCGCGCGCGATCGTCGCCGGCGCGCTCGCCCGCCAGGAGTCGCGCGGCTCGCACACGCGCAGTGATGCTCCCGGCACCGACGACCGGTGGCTGGGCCGTCTCGTCATCCAAGGCGATCGTGCCCCGCGTTTCGTCGAGCTCCCCGCGCTGGCGCACGAGGGCACATGAGTGAATTCGACGCGCCGGAGTCGGTGGTCGCCGAAGTCGTGGCGGCCGCGCTCGCCGAAGACTTCGGCCTGCTCGGAGACATCACGTCGATCGCGTGCATCGGGGAGGACCAGACGGCAACCGCGCGGTTCGTCGCGCGCGAAGACGGCGTGCTGGCCGGTACCGCGCTCGTCGACGAGACCTACCGTCAGGTCGACGGCGAGCTGAGTGTCACCTGGTGCGTCCACGACGGCGACGCCGTCGATGCGGGAGCGGAGCTCGGCGACGTCAACGGCTCGTTGCGTTCCATCCTCGGCGGGGAGCGGGTCGCCCTCAACTTCCTGTGCCATTGCTCGGGCGTCGCGTCGCTGACGCGCCGTTACGTGCGCGCCGCCAAGGGCCAGGTCCGCATTCTCGACACGCGCAAGACGCTGCCGGGACTGCGCGGCGTTCAGCGCGCGGCGGTGAGGGCCGGAGGCGGCTTCAATCACCGCGACTCACTCGCGGCCGCGGTGCTGATCAAGGACAACCATCTCGCGGCGCTGGGCATCGAGAAGGCGGTCGAGCGCGCGCGCACGCGTTGGCCGATGCGTACCGTCGAGGTCGAGTGCGACACGCTCGAGCAGGTGGGCGACGCATGTGACGCCGGCGTCGACGTCGTGATGCTCGACAACATGACTCCCGAGGAAGTCGAGAAGGCGGTGGCGCTGGTCGACGGCCGCGCCCGGACCGAAGTGTCGGGCACCATCACCCCCGACGTCGTCGGCGCGTACGCCAAGACCGGCGTCGACTTCATCTCCGTCGGCGCGATCACGCACTCGGTCCGCGTGCTCGACATCGGACTGGATATCACGTGACATGCTGCTGACCATCGATGCGGGGAACACGCAGACGGTCGTCGGGCTCTTCCGCGATCACGAGCTGCTCGACACCTGGCGCATCGCGACCGTCGCCGACCGCACCTCCGACGAGCTCGCGCTCATGGTGCAACAATTCCTGGGCTTTCACGGATTCTCGTTCGCGCTCCCCGGCATCGAGGGTGCCGACGCCGCGAATCGGCCCGACGCCCAGCTGATCACCGGCGTGGCGATCTGCTCCGGCGTGCCGCGCGTCACCGCCGAGCTGCGCCAGATGACCGAGCGCTACTTCGGCTTCCCCGCGCTCGTGCTCGAACCGGGCGTGCGCACGGGAATGCCCATCCTCTACGACAACCCGAAAGAGGTCGGGCCCGACCGCATCGCCAACGCGGTCGGCGCGTACGACCTCTACGGCGGACCGACGATCGTCGTCGACTTCGGCACCGCGACCACCGTCGAAGCTATCAGCGCCGGCGGCGAGTATCTCGGCGGCGCGATCTTCCCCGGGGTCGAGATCGCGATGGACGCGCTATTCGGGCGCGCGGCCGGATTGCGCCGCGTCGAGCTCCAGGCGCCGAAGCACGTGATCGGCAAGTCGACCGCCGAGTCGATCCAGTCGGGCGCGCTCTACGGATTCAGCGCGCAGGTCGACGGCCTGGTCGACCGGTTCATCGCCGAGCTCGGCCCGTGCACCGTCATCTCCACGGGGGGCCTCGCCGATCTCATCAGCCCGCACGCCCGAACCGTGCAGCACTACGAACCCTGGCTGACCCTCTACGGTTTACGGATCATCTTCGAACGGAACGGCTGATGGAAGCCGAGGCCTGATGGATCAGGAGAGTAGGGCGGGCGACGACGAGCGCTCGGCGCGCCTGGCGCAGGTCGAAGCGATCCGCGCTCGCGGTGACAATCCGTATCCGGTTCGCTTCGACCGCTCGCACACGTTGGGCGAGGTGCGCGAGCACTGGGACGCGCGTGTGGAGACGGGCGCCACCTCCGACGAGGTGGTGCGGGTCGCGGGTCGGGTTATCTCTCGTCGCGTGCAGGGCAAGCTCGTGTTCGCGGGTTTGCGTGACAGCACGGGCTCGTTGCAGCTGTTCGTGAACAAGGCCGAGCTCGGCGACGACGCCTTCGCGCGGTTCGTCGGGGAGGTCGAACGGGGTGACTGGGTCGGCGTCGAAGGCGCGGTGATGAAGACCAAGAAGGGCGAGCTCTCGGTCAACGTGAAGACATTCACCCTGCTCGCCAAGTCGCTCCTTCCGTTGCCGGAGAAGTGGCACGGTCTGACCGACACCGAGACGCGGTTCCGGCAGCGCTACGTCGACCTCATTGCGAACGACGACGCCCGACGCGTCTTTGCCGTGCGCTTTGCCGCGCTGGCCGCCGCGCGTGCCTTCCTGGTCGAGCGCGGCTTCGTCGAAGTCGAGACACCGGTGTTGACCGTGCATCCCGGATCGGACGCGGCGCGACCGTTCACGACTCATTACAACGCGCTCGACACCGACTTCTCGCTCCGGATCGCGCCCGAGCTCTATCTGAAGCGGCTCGTGGTGGGCGGGATCGACCGGGTGTTCGAGATCGCGCGGGTGTTCCGCAACGAAGGCGTGTCGACGCGGCACAATCCGGAGTTCACGATGCTCGAGCTGTACGAGGCATTCTCCGACTACACCGACATGATGCGGCTGACGGAGCAGTTGATCGCGGAGGCGGCGCGGGCCTCGACGGGATCGACCGTTGTCAAATGGGACGGCAGAACATTCGATCTCACGCCCCCGTTCGCCCGACGCCCGATGATCGAGTTGATCCAGGAGCACGCGGGCGTGAGCGTGCACCCGTCGGACCCGGTCGAGAGCTTGCGCAAGGTCTGCGACGCCCTCGACATCACCTACGAAGACCACTGGGGGTCCGGCAAGCTCGTGCTCGAGATCTACGAGAAGACCACCGAGGCGAAGATCGAGGGCCCGACGTTCGTGTGCGACTACCCGCTCGAGGTTTCCCCCCTGGCCCGGGCCCATCGCGACGATCCGACACTGACCGAGCGCTTCGAGCTGATCGTCGGCGGGCGCGAGATCGCCAACGCCTACAGCGAGCTCAACGACCCGATCGAGCAGCGGCGCCGCTTCGAGGCGCAAGCTGCCCTCAAGGACCACGGCGATGCCGAGGCGCACGGCATCGACGCCGACTACCTGCGGGCGCTCGAGTACGGCCTGCCGCCGACCGGCGGCATGGGTATGGGAATTGATCGTCTGGTCATGTTGTTGGCCGGGGTCACGTCGATCAGAGAGGTGATCTTGTTCCCTCATCTACGGCCGGAGGCCGGTACGGCAACTGGCGCGGGTACGGCATACGACGCGACGGTTGTGCGTAAGGAGCAGTTGTGAGTGAACGGGTGCTGATCACAGGGATGGGCGGCGAGCTCGGCACCCGTGTCGCCCAGCTCGTCGAGCAGCGCCCCTGGGCCGGCGAAGTGGTCGGCGTCGACTTCGTCCCGCCGCGCCGGCGGCTCCGCCGCGCCGATTTCCACCGCATCGATCCCCGTGACCGCGATCGGCTCGCGGAGTTCGTCGAGGGCTTCGCGCCGACGGTCGTCGCGCACTTCGGGGTGTACGAGCCCGCGTCGAGAATGAGCCCGGCCTCGGCGATCGAGCGCACCGAGCTCTGCACGATCGCGACGATGAGCGCGGCCGCGCGTGCCGGCAAGCTCGAATACGTCGTCTTGCGCAGTGGGCTCGAGGTCTACGGGCCGCGCACACCATTCGCCTCTGTGCCCGACGAAGACGTCATGCCCGAGCCGCGTACGCCGTACGGGCGGTCGTTGCTCGAGGTCGAGTCGGTCGCCGCGGGTCTGCGGCTGCGCCACGGTGTCTCGGTGTGTGCCCTGCGCTACGCGCCGGTTGTCGGACCGCACGTGCCGAGTCCGGTCGGACGCTTGTTACGGCTTCCGGTCGTGCCGGTGCCGGCCGTCGCCGATCCGCCGTTCTCACTCCTGCACCCCGACGACGCGGCGGAAGCCATGGTGGCCGCGATCGACCATCGTTACGACGGCCCGCTCAACATCGTCGGCCCGGGCGCGGCGACGCCGTGGCAGGCGGTTCGTCTCGGCGGCCGTATTCCCCTTCCCGTCGTCGGCCCGATGTGGGAGGGCGCCTCGAGAATCGTGGAGCTGGCCGGCGCGGCAATCGCCCCGCACGTCATCGAGTTGCTACGCCACGGCCGCACCGGTGCCGGCGGCCGCGCGGTGGAAGCACTCGAGCTCGGCGCGTTGCATCCGACCCAGACGGTTCTCCGCGACCTGTTCGAGTGGGCGGATGTCATCCCCATCCCGACGAGTCGAGAGGCGGTTGCGTGAGCGAGCTCGCGATGTTGCATGACGACCAGTTGGAGATCGACCAGATCAACGAGGCGGTGCCGCTGGGAACTGCGCTTCGGCGCCGGATCGACGGTCGCTATCCGATCGATCCGTTCGGCTACGACCCGCAGCTCGTCGATTTCGTGAACCCGGTGTTCAGCGCGGCGTTGCGCGTCGAGATCACCGGCGGCGACAACCTCCCGAAGAGCGGTCCCGCGGTTCTTATCGCCAACCGCGGCTTCGGCATCTTCGAGCCGGCCGTGCTCGGCGTCTCGGTACGGCGCGCGGTGCATCGCCGGCTGCGCATCACCGGCGCACCCGCGCTTCCTGCGCTCGGTGGGATCGCGCGCCGGCTCGGTGCCATCAGCGCGAGCGCGCCCGACCTGCGCGCGTGCTTGAGTGACGGCCATCTCGTCGCGGTTCCGCTCGCCCCCACATGGTTGCGGTCGGGTGCCGGGGTCCCACCCCGGAAGCTGATGCTCGCGATGATCCACGTACCGATCGTCCCGGTCGCGGTCACGCCGGGGGGTCCGTTCGGTTTGGCGCTACGACCGTGGCGCGTGCGCTTCGGCTCGTTGGTCACGCTGGCCGATCCGTACGACCCCGACGATCCGCTCGCGGCAGCACGGTTCGCCGAATCGGTACGCGACGCGGTCTCGGACTTGCTCGTTCAAGCACGCACCTGACGACGCGTACGCTGTAGCCGTGGGCGACATTGTCACGACCGACGGCGTGCGCATCGCGTACGACGTGTGGGGCCAGCGTGACGGTACGCCGGTGCTGCTCATCCAGGGCCTGGGGATGAATGCTCGTGGCTGGGCGCTCCAACGCGGCGCCTTCGGCCGCCGGCACCGCTGCATCGCGATCGACAATCGCGGCACCGGCCACTCCGACGCGCCGCCCGGCCCCTACGACCTCGTGCGGATGGCGGGGGACGTGGTCGAGGTGCTCGACGCGGCCGGCATCGAGCGCGCCCACATCGTCGGGGCATCGATGGGCGGTGTGATCGCACAGATCCTCGGCGTGCTGCATCCGGAGCGGGTGCAGTCGTTGGTGCTCGCGTGCACCGCGTGCCGGCACCACACGTGGCGGCGGGAGCTGCTCGCGGAATGGGCGGAGCTCGTGACCGCGCACGGCATGCAGGCGATGACCGACGACGGAATGCGCTGGCTCATCGGTCCGCGCCTGCAACGCCGGTTCGGCGTGTTCGTCAACGTGTTGGCGCGCGTGCTCGTGCAGACGAAGCCCGCCGCGTTCGCGGCCCAGGTCGACGCGATCCTCGCAATGCCCGACGACATGCGCAACGAGCTGCACACGATCACCGCGCCCACGCTCGTGATCACCGGTTCGCAGGACACGCTCACGCCGCTGGGCGACGCCGAGGAGATGGCCGAGCTGATCCCGGGCTCGCGTCTGCTGGTGATGCGCGGGGCCGCGCACGGTCTCATGGCCGAGACCCCCTTTGCGTTCAACGACGCCGTGCTCCGCTTCATCGACGCCGTCGACGAGACCACGCCGCTCGTCCTCAGGCCGACACCGGACCCGGCGCCCTGAAATGAAATTCTCCGACCGACTCGCGTAGCTCCAGCGCCAGCCGTTCTGCCATCACCTCGCCGCTCACGGGCCCCGGAGCCAGTTCGTGCCGCAGGCGGAACCGGCGAACCCGGCGAGGACCGAGCTCGAAGAAGTCGCCGGCGGCGTCAACATCTCGTTCGAGCGCGGCCAAGGTGAACGCGGGGATGTCCGCCTCGTTCATCGCGGTCCGCAGCGCGGGCAACAGGCGGGCGCTGCGCCCGGAGAGAAAGTCGTGCAACCGCGGGCGGAGCTCGGGCGCGACCGGTGCGTCGAGGTGACTCGGTGGTGACGATCCGCCGATCCGTGCCGGAATCGACGCGGCTCGGCCGGACGACCCCGCGGCCCACAGGAGTCGGAGCAACGCGGTGTACCCGCTCTTCGTGCGCTTCGCGACGTGGGAGAAGCCGCCTTTGGCGAGATGCGGGAACGTGCCGTAGCCGCGGCCGGCTCCGACGGCGGTCGGTGCCAGAGCGAACGACATGACGTCGGGCCCGATCGTCACGACGACGTAGTGATCGCGTTCCTGATCGGCGTGCGACGCATTGAGCGCCGGCTTCAGCATCACGATGAGATCGGCTTCGCGCGCCCAGGCCGACTCCTCGTCGTCGTGCTCCTCCCAAGCAACGGTTCGCACACCATCCAGCAGTGCGTGCCGTCGTGGATGCCGGGTCCGGGGCTGGTCGCGCGCGTGGTCGCCGATGCGGCGGCGAAGATCCGCGGCCTTGCCCACGTACAACAGCTCGCGTTGCGCACCGAGGAAGACGTAGACACCCGGTGTCGAGGGTGCCCGACGCGCCGCCTCGGTCAAGACGCTCATCAGCCCGCGTGCGATGGATCTCGTGGTGCAGGAGGCGCGAGGTGGTGCTCGCGCCACCAGACGATTCGGCCTCCGCGTAGCTCGCATACCGACAGGCCACGCCACTCCACGAGCACATCGTCTTCGTGGCGGCGGGCGCGGATCGTCCAGTCGGCGAAGACGATGTCGTTCGGACCGTCGACCGCGAGGTGGTGCACGTCGAACGACACCGGCGCGGCCCAGGCGAAGCTGCCGGCGACGAGCTTCCGGTAGCGCGCCACGCCTTCGATCACGCCGGTCGGCGTCTCGATGCGCATGTCGTCGTGCCAGCAGTCGACGTACGCGTCGACATCTTCCGCGAGCCACGCCGCGATCCGTCGATCGAAAACCGCCCGCGCTTCCTGGACGGTGATCACGTACTCAGTGCGTTGGAAGTCGAAAATCGAACGCACAGAGAACGAGATCTCGTGGCAAACGCGGCGCGTCGGGTCACGAGGAGCGGAGGATGAGTCCGTTCACGAGGGTGCGCATCCGGGAGCAGACGTCGGCGTCGAGCCCGGGAGCTCCCGCGAGCGCTTCCGTCGCCTTGGTCGCGTGGGTGCGGGCCACGGCCATCGACGCCTCGACCACATCCGGGCGGGCGACCAGCGCGATAACCCGCTCGACGTCGGTGCGCTCGAGCTTGCGCCCGAGGAGAGCCGCCAGTTCGTCGGCACGCGACGACTGCAGCGCATAGATCACCGGGAGCGTGTAGACGCCCTCGAGCACGTCGTTGCCGACGGGTTTGCCGAGCTCGGCTTCGGTCCGGGTCACGTCGAGCACGTCGTCGACGATCTGGAAGCACATGCCGACGTGTTGGCCGAACTGCGTCAGCGCGTCGAGCGTGTCGGCGGACACGTCGCTCACCATCCCGCCGACGCGGCACGCGGTAGCCATGAGCGAAGACGTCTTGCCCTCGATCGTCGAGAGGTACGAGTCTTCGGATCGCTCGGTGTCGAAGAGGTACTGCAGCTCGAGCACCTGCCCGCGGCAGAGCTCGCCGATCGTGGCGGCGAGCAGCGCGGCGACATCGGCGCCGAGTGACGCGGCGAGCGCCGACGCCTGTGCGAGCAGGTAGTCGCCCGCGAGGATTGCGACGATGTACGACCAGCGTGCGTTCACGCTGGGCACGCCCCGCCGGGTCTGGGCCTCGTCGATGACGTCGTCGTGGTAGAGCGATCCGAGGTGCACCAGCTCGACCGCGGCGCCGCCGGTGATCACGTCGTCGCTCGCACCCGATTCGACCCCCCGGGCCGCGTAGGCCGCGCAGAACGTGAGGGTGGGGCGCAGCCGCTTCCCGCCCGCGGCCAGCAGGTGGCCGGCGGCCTCGCCCAGGAACCGGTCGTCGGCGGAGACGGCGTCGCGGAGCCGAACCTCGACTCGTCCGAGGTCCTTGGGCAGCGGTGCGAGTCCCACCTCGTCGAGGAGGTGGCTGGTCAAGGTTGCCTCGCTTCGGCCTCGGTAGGCGGCCCGGGGGGCCGCACTCCATCACTACGCGGCAGGCTAGGACCGCGCCGGTGGAGGCGTCGATTCGGGCGCCCGGGAATCAAGGGATGGCCTCAGGTGTCGTTACTTGTCTATCCCTTCCCTCTGCCGCGAGGGCCCGGTCGCCAAAGAAGTAGCTGCAACGGCCGATAGAATGGGGCACAGCCGGCGGCGCCGGCAGCATCACGAGAGGCGGACCATTTTGTTCGAGCGCTTCACCGATCGGGCACGACGGGTCGTTGTCCTCGCGCAAGAAGAGGCGCGACTCCTCAACCACAACTACATCGGGACCGAGCACATCCTGCTCGGCCTGATCCACGAGGGCGAGGGCGTCGCCGCCAAGGCGCTGGAGTCGCTCGGCATCTCCCTCGAGGCCGTGCGCGCGCAGGTCGAGGAGATCATCGGCCACGGCGGCCAGGCCCCGTCGGGTCACATCCCGTTCACCCCCCGCGCGAAGAAGGTCCTCGAGCTTTCGCTGCGCGAGGCCCTCCAGCTCGGTCACAACTACATCGGCACCGAGCACATCCTCCTCGGCTTGATCCGCGAGGGCGAGGGTGTCGCCGCGCAGGTGCTCGTGAAGCTCGGCGCCGACTTGTCCCGCGTTCGCCAGCAGGTCATCCAACTGCTCTCGGGCTATGCCGGTTCCAAGGAGGCGGGCGGCGCGCCCACGGGCGGCGGTTCGACCGAATCGGCGCCTTCCGGTTCGTTGGTGCTCGACCAGTTCGGCCGCAACCTCACGCAACTCGCACGCGAGAAGAAGCTCGACCCGGT
This sequence comes from Acidimicrobiia bacterium, assembly GCA_038320885.1. Taxonomy (GTDB): domain Bacteria; phylum Actinomycetota; class Acidimicrobiia; order IMCC26256; family PALSA-610; genus JBBQER01. The sequence goes on along the minus strand of JBBQER010000001.1, from coordinate 43,733 downwards.
GATCGGTCGCTCGCGCGAGATCGAGCGCGTGATGCAGGTGCTCAGCCGCCGCACCAAGAACAACCCCGTGCTCATCGGTGAGCCCGGCGTCGGTAAGACCGCGATCGTCGAAGGCCTGGCGCAGCAAATCGTCGAAGGCGACGTGCCCGAGACGTTGCACGCCAAGCAACTCTACACGCTCGACCTCGGCGCGCTCGTGGCGGGGTCGCGTTACCGCGGTGACTTCGAGGAGCGCCTCAAGAAGGTGCTGAAGGAGATCCGCACCCGCGGCGACATCATCCTGTTCATCGACGAGCTCCACACGCTCGTGGGTGCCGGTGCGGCCGAAGGCGCGATCGACGCGGCTTCGATCCTGAAGCCGATGCTCGCACGCGGCGAGCTCCAGACCATCGGTGCGACCACGCTCGACGAGTACCGCAAGCACCTCGAGAAGGATGCTGCGCTCGAGCGCCGGTTCCAGCCGATCAAGGTCGAGGAGCCGACCGTCGTCGAGACGATCGAGATCCTGAAGGGCCTGCGCGAGCGCTACGAGGCGCACCACCGCGTGTCGATCACCGACCAGGCGATCGTCGCGGCTGCGAACCTCGCCGACCGCTACATCTCCGACCGCCACCTTCCCGACAAGGCGATCGACCTCGTCGACGAGGCTGGCTCGCGCCTGCGCATCCGCCGGATGCAGGCTCCGCCCGACTACCGCGAGCTCGAAGACGAGATCGCGAAGGTCCGGCGCGAGAAGGAAGCAGCGATCGAGGCCCAGCAGTTCGAGCGGGCCGCCAAGCTGCGTGACCGTGAGAAGGAATTGCTCGAGCAGCGCTCCGGCAAGGAGCAGGAGTGGCGCGCCGAGGGTGTCGACCTCTTCAACGAGGTCAACGAGGAGTCGATCGCCGAGGTGCTCGCGCTGTGGACGGGGATCCCCGTGTACAAGCTCACCGAGGAAGAGACCGCCAAGCTGCTCCGGATGGAAGAGGAGCTGCACAAGCGCATCGTCGGCCAGAACGAGGCCATCAAGTCGGTCTCGCAGGCGATCCGCCGCACGCGTGCCGGCCTGAAGGACCCCAAGCGCCCGTCGGGCTCGTTCATCTTCCTGGGCCCGTCCGGTGTCGGCAAGACCGAGACCGCCAAGGCGCTCGCCGAGTTCCTGTTCGGTGACGAGTCGTCGATGATCCAGCTCGACATGTCGGAGTACATGGAGAAGCACACGGTGTCGCGCCTCGTCGGCTCGCCGCCCGGCTACGTCGGCTACGACGAAGGTGGCCAGCTCACCGAAGCCGTGCGCCGCAAGCCGTTCTCCGTCGTGCTGTTCGACGAGATCGAGAAAGCCCACCCCGACGTCTTCAACGCCTTGTTGCAGATCCTGGAAGACGGCCGCCTCACCGACGCGCAGGGTCGCACGGTCGACTTCAAGAACACCGTCATCATCATGACGTCGAACCTCGGTACCGCCGACCTCAAGAAGTCGGCGCTGGGATTCGCGCGCGCCGACGAGCACGTCACCTACGACAAGATGAAGGAGAAGGTGCACGAGGAGCTCAAGCGCCACTTCCGGCCCGAGTTCCTGAACCGCATCGACGACGTCATCGTCTTCCACCAGCTCTCCACCGAGGAGATCACGGAGATCGTCGACCTGCTCGTCAAGCGGCTCCAGAGCCAGCTCGAGTCGCAGGGCCTCACCTTCGAGCTCACGCAGGACGCGAAGTTCCTGCTCGCTCGTAAGGGCTACGACGCATCGCTCGGCGCCCGTCCGCTGCGGCGCGCGATCCAGCGCATGGTCGAAGATCCGCTCTCGGAGAAGATCCTGTGGAAGGAATTCCACGCCGGTGACACGATCGTGGCCGATGCCGATGGCGAAGAGATCGTCTTCCGCACCCACGCCGCGATCGAGCCGCCGCCGGTCGAGCTCGCCGGAAGCGGCACGACCGAATAAGCACCAACGAGCGAACCGGCGTCGCTGAGGCATCTCGTGCATGCCTGGGTGACGCCGGTTCGTCGCGTTCGGGGACTGTTGCTGGTCTCGGTGGTGTTGCTCGCGGGGTGCAAGGTCGACGCACGGGTCGACGTGACGCTCCGTGCCAACGGCTCGGGGACGGTCGCGGCGAAGGTAACGCTCGACGCCGATGCCGTGCACCGACTCACGAGTGGCGGACCGTTGACGTCGGCGGTCCGACTCGATGATCTGCGTCGTGCCGGTTGGCGGGTCTCGGCATGGAAGCGCGATTCGTCGGGTGCGGCGACGATCACGCTGTCGCGCGCGTTCGTCAACCAGGCCGGGCTCTCCCGCCGGCTCGAGGATCTCGCCGGCCCGAAGGGCGCATTGCGCGACCCCGCGATCACGCGAACCCGGGGATGGTTCGGTGCGTCCGACAAGATCGCGATCACGGTCGACCTGCGCGACATCGGCGCGGGAGTGCGGTCCGACGCCGAGCTCGCCGAACGGTTGCAGGCCGCCGGGCTCGACGTGAACACGCTCGACGCGCAATTGGGATCGGAGCTCAGAGACGCGCTGCGGGTGAACGTACGAGTGCACGCGCCCGGCGGACATTCGCAGTCCATCGAGCTCCGCGCCGGCGGTCACGCGACGGTCGCGGCGTCGCATTCGCAGACCTACGTGAAGCGGATCGTCCTGTTCGTCGTAGGCGGGGCGTTGTTGCTGCTGGCGCTCGTCGTCATGGTTGCGTCACTGCGTTCCAGGTCGCGCCCGAGTCGTACGTCATGACCATCTGGCCGTTGGGGAAGATCACGAAGCCCTGCGTGTTCGACGTGAAGCCGAGGTCGAGTGGTCGGCCGGCGGCGAGGGAGTCGACCGTCAACCCCTCGACGACCGTCCAGGTCTTGCCGCAGTCGATGCTGCGGTAGATCGTGTTGTCGGTCACGAGCAGCGCGTCGTTGGGGTCGGCCGCGGCCACCGAGCCGTACACGGGTGCGTCGTGGCGCTGGAAGGTCGCGCCCGCGTCGTGCGACGTGTACACGGCCTTTCCCGGGTTGGGCGGAGAGCCCCACACGCCTTCGTCGCACGAGGCGATCAGGTCGGTCGCGTTCCACGCCGCGAGGTTCGTGGGACCGTTCACGGTCGCGCACGGCGGTGTCCACGGCGACCAGTGGCCGGTCGTCGACATCTGCGCGCCGCCGATGACTGTCCGGTTGACCACCACGAGCCAGCCGGCACCGCCGTTGAACACGAGTTGGACCGATGGATCCGGTCCGGCGCCGACCGGGATCGTGATCGGGTCTTCCGTCCACGAGAGGTTGTCGGCCGGGCTCGACCAGATCCGGAACTTCGGGTTGTTGCTGTCGAACGTCACCGCGTACACGGTCCCGCTCGCGATCGTGAGGGCGTAGATCTGGCCGGAGAACGGCGTGTTCATCGCGGTCCACGTCGCGCCGCCGTCGGTGGTCACGAGGGCGACCGGTTGATTCGTCAGCTGGTTGGAGAACGCGAATCCGTGTGTCGGGTCGGCGAACCGGATGGTCAGGTCGGAACTTCCCAACGAGCCCACGGTGCTCCAGCTGGTCCCCTTGTCCGTCGTCTCCGCGACGGTGCCGTCCTTCTCCAGGATCCAGCCCTGGTTGGTCGAGACGAAGCTGGCTGAGACCGCATTCGCAGGAGGGACCGCCGGCGTAGTCGTCGTGGTCGTCGTGGTGGTCTCCGTGGTGGGTGACGCCTGGGTGATCGCGCCCGTCACCTGCAGTTCACTGGCCGCGAGATCGATGAAGGGCTTCTTGCCCGTAGCCGAGAGATGCAGATCACCGGCGCACCATGCGACACCGGTACCACTTGGGTCGTTGAAGCGGCTACGCACGCTCGTGGCGGATTCGGGCCGGCCGCACGCGATATGAGCCGCGAGCTCCAGCGCGTTGCCCGGAGTCGCACCGAAGCTGCCGCTGAAGGTGTTGGCGATTGACAGCGGCGCGGCCGCGTGTAAGAGGAGATAGCCGTGATCGTCGACGGTTCCCGTGAGGCCGCGCGCCCACGTCTCGCGTTGCGCGTCGGTCATGCGAAGCTCGAACTGACCGGTCTTGGGCAGGTCGTAGACCTGCACCAGCCACCGTCCGAACTGGAACACGAGGGAGTCGGCCTGGGGCCGGACGGGCTTCAACGCCTGGCTGGAATGGAAGTACGGAACGGGTTCGCCGTTCGGTCCTCGGTACACGTGCACGGGTGTCGCGTCGCCGTAGACGTCGGCGATCGTCTGGTACGTGATGCCCACGTACCTGCTGCAGCAATTGGGCGAGCCGTTCACCACCGGCCAGTTCGCGCCGACGGCCCCGGCAAGTCCGAGTTGCGCGACCCGCATCTCGTGCGGGTAGCGCAGCGTGATGTGCTCACCGTCGGGGAACGTCACCGGAAGGACGACGCGCCCGTTCTCCGTCGTGGTCGGCGGAATGAACCGACCGTCGATGGAACTCCGCGGTGTCGTCGGCTGCGTCGTCGGCACGGTTGTCGCCGCGGCCGTCGTCGAGCTCGGATCGGTCACGATGAGCTGGTGGTGATCCGGACGGGTCGTGACGATGCCGGCCACCGCGGCGATGACGACCACGACCGCGACTCCGCTCAGGAGCGTGCGATTGCGCCGCGTCTTCGAGGAGATCTCGCGGGCGCGCGCTTCTACGGCATCACGATGATGCGAACCAGGCTCGGGAGCATCAGGGTCACAAAGTGCCCCGAAGTCGAAACCACTCATGACACAACCTCCAACGATCTCCGCAGTGCGGCGAGGCCGCGTGACGCGTGGGTCTTGACCGTGCCGACCGAGCAGCGCATCGCCCTGGCGACGTCGGCTTCCGGCAGGTCGACGAGGTACCGCAACACCACGACGTCGCGTTGCTTCGGTGAGAGTGCGAGCAACGCCCGCTGGAGATCGACTCGCTGCGCGTCCACGCCGGGAACGTTCGTGATCTCCGGAGCCGGCGTCCGCTTGCGCTTCCGCACCCGGTCGATCGCAAGATTTCCGGCCACTCGAACCACCCACGGCCCGGCGTACGCCGCGACCTTGTCCCAGCGCACGTGTGCGCGCGCCAACGTCTCTGAGCGATGTCCTCGGACTCGCCCCGATCGCCGAGCACCACATAGGCAACGCCGTAAGCGCGGCCCCAAAGGGTGTTGAACTCGGTGTCGAAGTCGTCCACGGATACCCCGGGCAGAGAACGTCTGAGCGGCGCCGCGCGTTGACACGGCACCCAAGATCTTCTCAGGGTCGGAGGCGGCAGAAGCGCGGGCGGAACTCCGAGCGCTGTGTCATCGTCGTAGGCATATGCAGTTCCTGCGCATCATCACCCGTGCCGGCCTCGTGGTCGCGCTCGCCGGGGGAACGATCGTGGGCTGTTCCTCGGGTTACACGACTACGTCCAAGGCATCCACGACCACCGCCGAGGCGCCCACGACTATCACCAAGGCGCCGTCCACGACGCGTCCGACAACTCCCGCGTCGGCCCCCAAGGAAGCGGCGATTGCGCTCGCGCGCCGCATGCTCGACGCAGCACTACTCCCACCCGAAGCGAGTCGCACCCGTGCGAGCCGGCCCGCAGTTATTCGAACAGTGGTGACTCCCGTGCCCGGAACATTCGAGTCGGTGCATCGGTCCTGGACCGTGAACGAGACTCCGGCGTCCGTCGACCGATGGCTGGAGGCGCACCTGCCGCGCGTCGGCGGGACGACCAAATCGAGCTTGGACGGCGGCCGCGGCATCCTGTCGTGGGGCATCGAGACGTACCCACTCCGGCGCTTGGCGTTGAACATCAACGAGGCCGAGCTCTACTACGGGATCGCCCCTGACGCCGCGGGCCGCGCGTTCGTGCGCGTCGAGGCACAGGTGGGCTGGACCGAGCCCCGCCCGGCCGACGAGTTCATCTCGGCGCGCGATCGGGTCGTGATCGTGACCGTGGCTCACTCGTTCAAGAGCGGCTCGCCCGTCTCCAAGCGCGTCGTGACTTCAGCCCCAGAGGTCGTGCAACCGATCGTGCGCGCGTTCAACCGACTGCGGATCGAATCAAATTCAATCAGCAGCTGCCCGATGACGGATGCAAGAACCGTGTCGTACCGGGTCGCGTTCGCGTCGTCGTCCGATGGCACACCCGACGTCGTGGTCACGATCCGCGCGTGTGGAGGAGTCTCGGTGACGGTCGGAGGCCGCGCCGCTCCGAGTCTCTCCCGCGACCCGGCGTTCTACAATGCGGTCGCGCGGGTGCTCGGGTTCTCCAAACTGAACTTCCGCTAACCGGACGTTGCGAGCCACGCCGCGAACTCGTCGAGTGACGCCATCACGACCTGCGCACCAGCCGCCCGGAGCTTGGTTGCATCGTCGGGACCGGTCGTTACGGCCACCGCTTTCACGGAAGCGTCGAGCGCCGACTTCACGTCGGTGACGGTGTCGCCCACGTAGATCGTCGCTCCGTGCGCGATCAACGCATCGCGCTTCTCGTCGCCGTACACGTGACCGACGACCCCGTCTGCCTTCACTCCGACCTCTTTGAGGCAACGGTGCGCGAGCGACTCCGACTTCGCGGTGACGACCACCACCCGGCCGTCCCGCGTCCGCACCGCGTCGACCGCAGCCCGGGCTCCCGGTAGCAAGATCGTGCCGCCGCCGACGCAGTGTTCCCAGTAGTGCGCGCGGTAGCGCTTGCACGCGTGCGCGACCCGATCGGGCGGGAACCAGTGCGCGAGCTCCCATTCGAGCTTGGGGCCCAGTCGATTGATCACGACGTCGGCGTCGATCGCCACGCCGGTCTCCCGGGCGAGCGCGTCCATGCTGGCGCGAATGCCGGGCCGGGAATCGACGAGCGTCATGTCGAGATCGAACCCCACGGTCAACATCGTTCGTGGAGCTTCGCGAGTGAGGTGATGGCGATGACGCCCGGCGGCACCGGCCATCGATCGCTCCACCGGTTGAGCCAGACCGGTCGCAAGCCCGCGCCGAGCGCGCCTTCCACGTCGGCCGGCACGCTGTCACCGACGAAAGCGATCTCGCTCGCTGCGAGCGCAAGCGCATCGACGAGCGGCGCGAATGCGCCCGGCTTCGGCTTGCGCACCAACGGATCGGCAATGACGACGCTGTCGAACACGTCGACGTGCAAGCCGTGGCGATCGAGCACGTCGGCGCCGTACGGATTGTTGGTGAGCAAGGCGAGCTTGACCTCGCCGCGCAGCGCGTCGAGCGCGGGGATCGCATCGTCGAACAGCGGCGGATCGAGCGCCGCGAGAAAGGGTTCCACCAGCTCGGCGGCCATGAACGTGGCCGGCTCGTGCAGCACGCGCCAGTGGTGACGGTCGACGACGACGCCCGCGCGCCGGATCCACGTGAGCTCGCGGACCCGGTCCAGGATCTCCGGCGCGCCGACCGTGGCCGCGGCCCGGGAGATGCCGGTCCACCAGTCGGTGAGGGTGTCGTCGAGGTCGAACGCGACCGCACCGGCTCCCGCGATGTTGATGCTCGCGGGCGGCATCCGCCGAGCTTGTCACAGGCCCGAGCTACAGTCCGGCAATGACACGAACACTTGTTCGCTACCGCTGCACCGGCTGTTCCCACGAGTCGCCGAAGTGGCTGGGCCGCTGCCCGGAGTGCGGCGAGTGGGGCTCGCTCGAGGCCGCCGCCACCACCGGAACGGCGAGCAACGGGTCCCGGCTCTCCGACCTGACCGCCAGCCCGGTTCCGCTGTCCGAGGTCGATCCGAGGGGCGCCCCGCGCCGCCCGACGGGCGTCCCCGAGCTCGACCGGGTGCTCGGCGGAGGGCTGGTCTCGGGCTCGGTGACCCTCATCGGCGGCGAACCCGGCATGGGCAAGAGCACGCTGGTCCTCCAGGCGCTCGGGGCCATGGCCGCAGACGGCGCCCGCTGCCTGCTCGTGTGCGCGGAGGAGTCGTCCGCCCAGGTCCGCCTGCGGGCCGACCGGCTCGGGACCCTGGCCGACGATCTCCTCGTCGTCTCCGAGACGTCGCTCCCCGACGTGTGCGCCCACGCCGAGGCGGTGCGGCCCGCGGTGATCGCGATCGACTCCATCCAGGCTGTGCAGGATCCCGACGCACCCGGTGGCCCGGGATCGATCGCGCAAGTGCGTGACGGTGCGCAACGTCTGCAGCGACTGGCGAAGGATCTCGGTATCGCGACCCTGCTCGTCGGACACGTGACCAAGGACGGTTCCCTGGCCGGGCCGCGCACGCTCGAGCACGTCGTCGACACGGTTCTCTCGTTCGAAGGCGATCGGCATCACGCGCTGCGCATGTTGCGGGCGTTGAAGCATCGATTCGGACCGACCGACGAGCTCGGTCTGATGGAGATGACAGGGGAGGGACTCCTCCCGGTGCTCGACCCGAGCGCGCTGTTCCTCGCCGATCGCCGGGCGGGTGCATGCGGATCGGTGGTCGCCGCGGTGCTCGAAGGCACGCGTCCCTTGTGCGTCGAGGTGCAGGCCCTCGTCGCGGACACTCCGGCACCGATGCCGCGCCGGGTCGCGCAGTCGTTCGACGGGGGCCGGCTCGCGATGCTCGTCGCGATCCTGCAACGCCGGGCGGGGATCTCGCTCGCCGGGCAAGACGTGTACGCGAGTGTCGCGGGGGGCGTGCGCGTCGCCGAGCCCGGTGCCGACCTCGCGGTCGCGCTGGCGATCTCCGGTGCGCGCGACGACCGGGCGGTCGCGGCCGACGCCGTCGTCATCGGTGAGCTCGGGCTCGGCGGCGAGGTGCGTCAGGTCCCGCAGGTCGGCCGCCGGCTCGCGGAGGCGCAGCGCCTCGGCTTTGCGCAAGCGATCGTCCCCGCGTCCACACCCGACGTTGCGGGGATCGAGCTGTTTCGAGTCGACGATCTTGCAACCGCGCGCTTCGTAGCGGGTATCGCGAACGGGTAACTCTCCGCGGCGCGGGTATCACGTACCGCAGCGAGCGCGGCCAGGAATTGTGGGTACCCTCGCTGCAGCAAATCGACTCGGAGAGGACCGTGGCCCAGCCCCGATCGGAACCCCTCTACGGCGCGCTGCGTTTGGTCGCGCCCGGAACACCGCTGCGTGAGGGTATCGACCGAATCCTGCAGGCGAAGATGGGCGCGCTCATCGTCGTCGGTGACGCGCCCGAAGTCCTCAACATCTGTTCGGGCGGTTTCCTGCTCGACGCGGAGTTCACTCCGCAGCGACTTTCGGAGCTCGCCAAGATGGACGGCGCGATCATCCTCGCATCCGATGGAACCCGGGTCGCGCGTGCCAACGTCCACCTGGTTCCCGATCCCGACATCCCGACCACCGAGACCGGCACCCGTCACCGGACCGCCGAGCGAGTGGCGCGTCAGATCGAAGTACCGGTGTTCACCGTGTCGGAGGAGATGGGCGTCGTGTCCGTGCACTACCGCGGGCACAAGCGCACGCTGGTCGCCATTCCCCGCGTGCTCGCGCGCGCCGATCAGGCGTTGCAGATCCTCGGTCGGTACAAGGCGCGTCTCGACGGCGTAACCGGCGCGCTGTCCGCGCTCGAGGTGGAAGACCTCGTCACACTGCGCGACGTCTCGACGGTGCTCCAGCGCGCCGAGATGGTGCGGCGTATCGCGGACGAGATCGAGGGCTACGTCGTCGAGCTCGGCGACGACGGTCGTCTGGTCGAGCTCCAACTCGAAGAGCTCACCGGCGGCGTGGAAGACGATCGCCGCCTCGTCGGGCGCGACTACTTCATCGAAGCCGAGCATCGCTCGCTCGACGATGTCACGTCCCAACTCGCCGGGCTCCCCGACGAGGATCTGCTCGACCTGCGCACGGTCGCCGGGTTGCTCGGGTTGTCACCTGACCTCGATCTCGACTCCTCGGTCCAGCCGCGCGGCTACCGCTTGCTCAGCAAGATCCCGCGCCTCCCCGATTCGATCGCCGACCACGTGATCGAGCGATTCGGACGTCTGCCCAAGATCATGCGCGCCAGCATCTCGGATCTCGTCGGCGTCGAAGGGGTGGGCGAGGCCCGAGCGAGAGCGATCAAGGACGGCCTCGCGCGCGTCGCAGAGAGCTCCATCCTCGACAGATATTCGTGATTTCGAGATCAGTACACTCCCGCGCCCATGGGTTATCTGAAAGAGGGTCCTGAGCTCGACGTCACCGTGGTCGAGCGGACGATGACGGTCGACGGATACGACGTTCCGATCGTCCACGCCCGGCCCGACGGCATGCCGAAGGCCGGTGTCGTCCTGCACCCCGACCTGGGCGGATTGCGGCCGCTGTTCAGCGACATGGCGCGTCGGCTGGCGACGCACGGGTTTTCCGTTTGCGCATTCGAGCAGTTTGCGACCCGCCCCGAGTCCGAGCTCGGCTCGATCGAGAGCCGCATCTGGCAGGTGAAGGAGCTCGACGATGCCCAGCAGCTCGAGATCTTCTCGAGCGCGGCCGACCTGCTCGTGGTGGAAGACAACGTCTCCCGCGTTTCGGTGCTCGGCTTCTGTATGGGCGGCCACTACACGTTCAAGGCGGCGGCCGGCGACCGCTTCGACGCCGCGGTCGCCTTCTACGGCATGTTGCGAACGCCGGACGATTGGAAGGGCCCGGGCCACACGATCGAGCCGCTCGCCGTGGCCGATCACATGTGCCCGACGCTCGCGATCTTCGGCTCGGTCGACCAGTGGACTCCGACGGCCGATATCGACGCCCTGCGCGCCGCGTGGCAGGGTCGCTCCGACTGCGAGATCGTGATGGTCGAAGGCGCCGATCACGCATTCGCCCACGACCCCGAACGAGACGTCCACCGCGCCGACGACGCGGCCGCCGCCTGGGCCCGCGCGCTCGACTGGATGAGCTAACTAATAGCTCGGGCTTCGAGCTCGGCGCGATCGAGGATGTGGTACTGGCTGCGTCCGGAGATCTCCAGCCATCCGAGCTTCACGAACAACGCGATCGCCTTGTTGACGCGCTCGCGTGACGCGCCGACCATCCCAGCCAGCTCCTCTTGCGTGAGCGGCATGCGGAACTCATCCTCGCCACCGGCGAGTGCGAGTAGTCGCTTGGCGGTGCGGCCGGTCACATCGAGGAACATCGCGTCGGCGAGCGCATCGTCGGTCGCACGCAGGCGGCGCGCCAGGAGCCGCACGACGGTCCAGAGCACGTCGGGCCGGTCGGCGAGCACCTCACGCACGTCGTCGAACGAGACGGCGATGAGATGCACCGTCGTGAGTGCGCGAGCTTGGGCCGAGCGCATGCCGCCGTCGAACAGCGACATCTCGCCGAACAGCGCGCCCGGACCGAGCACCGAGATGACCGATTCCCGGCCGTCGGCGGCCTTCGCCGCGATCGCGACGCGGCCGGAGAACACCACGTAGAGATTGCTCGCGGGGTCACCCTTCTCGAAGATGACGTCACCCCGCCGGAGCCGCGTGACCTCGGTGCGATTCCGGAGCTGGCCGAGCAACTCGGGAGGCAGAGTCCCGAAAAGGTCGGTCTTGTCGAGCACCTGTGGCCGTGCCGCCATCTCGCCTCGTCCCGTCTCGCCTCGGAGGCTATCGGAGCGTCGCCCGCGTCTCCCCGGTGACATTTGTCACTCTCCCATCGGCACGATCCGCTCCGGTCCTGAGAGACGAGGTCGATCAAAAGCTTCCGTCCCGGCGTGCCGACAATGATCGAAACGCCCCCGAAAATGACAATCGCGACCCGGTCGCGACGAAAGGAGACCTGTGTTCGTCGAGGGAGTGCGGCTGTTCGTGGTGGTCCTGGCGACCGCGGCCGGCTTCCTGGCCGGTCAGCGCTTCGGCATCCAGTCGGAGGGGATCGGCGGGATCCTGGGATGCCTCCTCGGCTACGTGTCCGGGGGATTGTTCGGTCGCTTCCTGGATCGGGCGCTCGGAGTCGTCGAGCGCAAGGTCGAGACGACGTCTCCGGCCCAGTTCATCGCCGGCACACTCGGCGCGATCGCGGGCGGGCTGCTCGCCCTGGTGCTCGTGCTGCCGTTGGCGTTGCTCATCCCCGTTCGGTTCGCCGTGCCGAGCGCAGGCCTCGCGGCGTGGTTCATGGGCTGGCTCGGCTACCGGGTTCTTTCGCATCAGAGCATCGCGGTGCTCGAGACCCTCGGCCTGTCGACCCGGCCGCTCGTCCGCGCCCACGCCTTCGACGCGCGTGACGGCTTGCTGGTCGACACCTCGGTGTTGATGGACGGACAACTGCTCGCGCTCGCGCGTGCCGGCGTTGTCGGCGGCGATCTCATGGTGGCGCGCTTCGTACTCGACGAGATCCAGGGCTTTGCCGACTCCCCCGATGACACGCGGCGCCGACGGGCACGGCGCGGTCTCGAGTCGTTGGAGGTGCTCGAGCGCGAGGGCGTCACGCGTATCTTCATTCTCGACGACGAGGTCGTGGAACACGACGCGGTCGACGCCAAGCTGGTCGCGCTCGCGCGACGTTTGCAGCTCCGATTGCTCACCAACGACGGACCGCTCGCGCGCAACGCCGAGCTCCAAGGGGTGCCGACGTGCAATCTCCGGCGACTCGCGCAGGAGTTGGCGCCCGCGATCGTCGTGGGCGACTTCGTGAAGGTCGCGCTGACGCGACCGGGGAAGGAGACCGGCCAGGGTGTCGGTCACCTCGAAGACGGTTCGATGGTCGTCGTGAACGGCGGCAGTGATCTCGTCGGCGGGCCCGACGTGATGCTGCAGGTCACTTCGGTGGTCCCGACGAACGCCGGACGCCTCGTGTTCGCGCGCCTCGACGCCGGCTAGAAGAAGCATCTACGGGTCGACTCCGGCTACGTCTCCCCTCCGGTCGACTCCGCCTGCGTCTCAGCCATACTGATGCCGTGCGTACGTGGGCAATCGTCGTCGCGGCCGGTGACGGCGCGCGCTTTGGTGGCGCGAAGCAGTTCGCGGCACTGGGCGGTGTGAGCGTCGTCGATCGATCGGTTGGTGTCGCACGGGACGCGTGCGACGGCGTCGTGGTCGTGCTCCCTCCCGACGCCTCGTGGACCGCACCCGACGGTGTAGCGCTCGCGGTCGGCGGGTCGACGCGATCCGATTCGGTTCGAGCCGGTCTCGCGGCGGTGCCCGACGATGTCGAGGTTGTGATCGTCCACGACGCGGCGCGACCACTTGCGTCGCGGCGGCTGTTCGATCTCGTGGTCCAAGCGGTCGTCGACGGTGCCGACGGCGCCGTGCCCGCGCTCGCGGTCTCCGACACGGTGAAGCGGGTTCGCGACGGCCGCGTGGTCGAGACCGTGGCGCGCGCCGGGCTCGTCGCGGTGCAGACCCCGCAGGGATTTCGCGCCGACGTGTTGCGCGCCGCCCATCGGGTCGGCGCGGTCGACACCGACGACGCCGCGCTGGTCGAGGCGAACGGCGGCACCGTGGTCGTCGTCCCGGGTGAGCGACGCAATCTCAAGCTAACCGTCGCCGCCGATCTCGAGCTGGCCGAGGCGCTGCTCGACGGCGCTCGCACATGAGCGCGCGTACATGAGAATGGGCGCATGAAGAATCGGGTCGGCCTCGGCTTCGACATCCACCCGTTCGGCGAGCATCCGCCACTCGTGCTCGGCGGGGTCAGGATCGACGGCTCACCGCGCCTCGCCGGCCACTCCGACGGCGATGCGATCGCGCACGCGGTCGCCGATTCTCTGCTCGGGCCGACGGGTCTGCCCGATCTCGGCACGTTGTTCCCCGCGAACGACGAGCAGCTGCGCGATGCCGATTCGTTGCAGCTCCTTGCCGTTATCGCCGAGCGCGTGGCCCAGCTCGGTTGGTGGGTCGACAACGTCGACGTCGTCGTCGCCGCCGAACGACCGCCGCTGGCACCGTACGTCGAGTCGATGGTCGCCAACATCGTTTCCGCACTGGCACCCACGCGGGAGCCGATGGGCTCGGGCATCGGCGTGGCGATCCGCCCCAAGCGCGGTGAGGGGCTCGGCGCGATCGGCCGCGCGGAAGGCATCGCGGTGTGGGCCGTTGCCGCGCTGTTCCGGCACTGACGATTCGTTGTCGGCGAGAGGAGATATCAGGCCGATCGCGGGAGCGGTGTCGCTAGCCTCGAAACGTGCTCCGGCTTTACGACACCGCGCGCCGCGCCAAGGTCGACTTCATCCCGCGCCGTGAAGGCCGCGTCGCGATGTATGTGTGCGGCCCGACGCCGTATGACGCTCCTCACCTCGGGCACGGCCGCCAAGCGGTCGTCTTCGACATGGTTCGCCGCCTGCTGCAGTTCCGGGGCTACGACGTGATGTATGCAAGCAACGTCACCGACATCGAGGACAAGATCATCGAGCGGGCGCACGACCGGAACATCACCGAGGCCGAGCTCGTGCAGATCTACGAAGCCGACTATTGGAACCAGATGGACCGCCTCAACGTGTTGCGGCCCGACGAGCTGCCCCACGCGACCGAGTTCATCGAGCCGATGCTCGAGCTCATCGCCGAGCTCGTGTCCGCGGGCCGCGCCTACGTCGTCGAGGGCCAAGGCGTGTATTTCGAGGTCGCGACGCTGCCCGACTACGGCAAGCTCTCGCACCGGACGCTCGAGGATCAGATGGAAGGCGCCGGCGCACGCGTGGCGGTCGACGAGCGCAAACGCGACGCCCGTGACTTCGTCCTCTGGAAGGCGGCCAAGCCCGGCGAGCCCGAATGGGAGTCGCCGTGGGGACCGGGACGCCCGGGTTGGCACATCGAGTGCTCGGCGATGTCGCTGCGAATCCTCGGTCCCGGCTTCGACATCCACGGCTGTGGGACGGATCTCGTGTTCCCGCATCACGAGAACGAGCTCGCGCAGGCCGAAGGCGCCGGCTACGAGTTCGCGCACTACTGGATGCACAACGCGATGGTGAACGTCGGCGGCGTGAAGATGTCGAAGTCGCTGGGCAACTTCACGACGCTCGCCGACGTGTTCGAGCGCTGCGATCCGCGCGCGTTCCGCCTGAACTTGTTGCAGACGCACTATCGGCGCCAGATGGAAGTGCACGACAAGGAGCTCGACGACGCCCAGAAGGCGGGCGATCGCCTCGACAATCTCGTCCGCCGCGCGCGCGGATCCGGCGTCACTGCCGCCGAGGTGCCGGCGGAGGACCTGGTGGATTTCATCGCCGCGGTCGACGAGGACTTCGACACGCCGGCCGCGATCGCGGTTGTGTTCGAGGCGGCGCGCGATGCCAACACCGCGTTCGACGAGGGCCGGCCCGCCGACGGGGTTCGGCTCGTCGCCGCGGTTCGCGTGATGTGCGACGCCCTCGGAATCGAGCTGTACGACGACGATTCGGAGCTCGCCGACGACGTCGCGGCGCTCGTGCGGCGGCGCGAGGAAGCGCGCGCGGCGAAGGACTTCGCCGAAGCCGATCGGATCCGCGACGAGCTGCTCGAACGCGGGATCGTGCTCGAGGACACGCCGAGCGGCACCGTTTGGCGCCGGAGCTGATGGCGCGGCCGCCGGCCCGGGGCCGGGCGAGCGGCGAAGCGCTGGGTGGCGAGCAGGTCGAAGGCCGCCGGGCGGTGCTCGAGCTGCTGCGGGCGGGACGTCGTTCGGTCCGAACCGTTCACGTGTCGAGCTCCGTTCGTGACGACCCGGTCATCGACGAGATCCGCAAGCTCGCCGGTGCCGCGTTGCAGGTCGTGGGCGCCGACCGCATCGACGCGCTCGCGCGCAGCGACGCACCACAGGGCGTCGTCGCCACCGCGGCGCCGCTGCGCGTCGCGGATCTCGACGTTCTACTCGGCGCGCCCGGCGCCTTCGTGGTGGCGCTCGACGGTGTGAGCGACCCGCGCAATCTCGGTGCTGTCGCCCGTGCCGCGGAAACCGCGGGCGCCACCGGGCTCGTGTTCCCGAAGCACCGGAGTGCGCGCATCACGCCGGTAGTCGCGAAGGCGGCGGCGGGCGCGATCGAGCATCTTCCGATCGCGCTCAGCGGCATCCCGACCGCGTTGGAACGCGCGGGACGAGCAGGGTGTTGGACGATCGGGCTCGACGAAGGTGGCGATCGGAGCTTGTTCGATCTCGACCTCGCCGATCAGCCACTGGTGCTGGTGCTCGGATCCGAAGGCACTGGTCTCGCGCGTCTGACGCGCGCCCGGTGCGACGTGCTGGCTTCGATTCCGATGCGCGGCGCGATCGAATCGCTGAACGTCGCCGCCGCGGCCGCGCTCGCATGTCACGAGATCGCGCGCCGGCGGGCAGCACTACGATCGTGATCTCGCGCCGGGTTAGCTCAGTCGGTAGAGCAGCTGTCTTGTAAACAGCAGGTCGTCGGTTCGATTCCGACACCCGGCTCCACGCTCACCGGTTCGTCACGGCTCGGAGGATGCTTGTATTCCGCACCCACAAGGGTCAGGATCGCGCGTTATGGACCTCACGGATGCGGAACGTCTGCTCCTCGACTTCGAACGCGAGTGGTGGCAGCTCCCCGCGACCAAGCTGTCCGAAATACGCAGTCGCTTCGGATTTTCGGCCAGCAGCTACTACCGCAGCCTTCATCTCCTCATCGATCGTCCCGACGCGGAGGCCTACGACCCGCTCACAGTCCGTCGTGTACGCCGCCGGCGTGAACGAGCCCGCCGTGAGCGCATCGAGGGCCGTCGCGCCGATCCCAGGAGCCGGTGAGGCGCCGAGCGGCGTCCAGCGGGCAGAATGATCGAATGAGTCGGCAACCACGCGGCGGCGGACGCGGAGATGTGGCACGGGGCGCGGGTTACGCGGCGTTCCTCGGAGCGGCGCTCATCGGCGTTGCGGTGATCATCGGCATCGTGCTCCTCCAAATCGGAGATCGCGGCGACAACGGCCCGACGGCCGGTGCGTCGACCCCCAAGACGACCACTTCCACCACCAAGCCGAAGACGCAGGGGTCCACCCCGAACAGCAGCGGAAGCACGACTCCACCGCGATCGCCGAGCCAGGTGCACCTGATCGTGCTCAACGGCGGCGCGGCTTCGGGTGAGGCGGCACACACTTCGCAGCTCCTCAAGCTCAAGGGCTACACGAACATCGACGCTGCGAGCACGTGGTCGGGTCACCGCCAGGTCGGGAACACCGTGTACTGCCGGGCGGGTCTCCAGCGGGAAGGCGCCGCGCTCGCGACCGGCGTTCCCGGCGCCAGGCTCAGCTTGCCGTACCCCACGCCCGCGCCGCCGTTCACCGACGGCACCGACTGCGTCATCATCGTCGGTTCCTAAGCGGTTCCGCCGAGGCGCGCCCGAAGCGGTCCGGTCGCGAGGTCGATCGCGGTCCACGCCATCGCCAGTGATCCTTCGAGCACGGCGCGGTCCGCGGAGGCATTGATGCACGCCTGCGCGAATTCGGGCTGGTGGTTGTACGCACCGGCGCTCTCGATCCCGATACACGGGTGGATGGACGGTATCTCGAGCGAGACGTTGCCCATGTCGGTGGAGAACGTCATGTCGTGCTCGTCGTCCGGAACGCGTCCGATCGTCCGCGCGTTCTCGCGGTACGCCGCGACGATGTCGTGATCGTGCTCCATGTGCGAGTACACGGGCGCCACATCTTCGATCGCGAGCGTGGCGCCGGTCGCGATTGCGCCGGCCTCGAAGCACCGGGTTACCCGCGGCCGGATGTGGGCCAGGTCGGCGATGGTCGGTGCGCGCACCATCCAGCGCCCTTCGGCGTACGCAGGGACGACGTTGGGCACGTCGCCGCCGTTCGTGACGATCCCGTGCACCTGATCGCCCGGGCGGAGGTGTTGGCGGAGCAATCCGATCGCAACCTGCGCGACGGTCATCGCATCCCCCGCGTTGATCCCGAGCTCGGGAGCCGCGGACGCGTGTGATGGGCGACCGGTGTAGGCAACACCGAAGTGGGCGACTGCGCTCACGCGCGGTGTGAGATCTTCGAGCGGAGCGGGATGCACCATCATCGCGGCGTGAACGCCCGCGAACGCCCCGCGTTCGAGCAGGAAGACCTTGCCGCCCCCGCCTTCCTCCGCAGGTGTTCCGATGATGCTCACGGTGAGATCGAGCTCGTCGACGAGCGGCGCGAGCGCGAGCCCGGCGCCGACTGCGGTCGCCGCAATGATGTTGTGGCCGCACGCGTGACCCATCCCCGGGAGCGCGTCGTATTCCGCGCAGATCGCGAGGTGGAGTGAGCCGGTGCCGATCCGGCAGGAGAAGGCCGTCGGCAGATCGCAGATTCCCGCATCGACGGTGAGCCCGGCGTCGGCGAGCACCCCCGCGGTCCACGCGCTCGAACGCGTCTCCTCGAACTTCAATTCCGGGTTCGCGTGCACACGGTGACTGAGGTCGACGAGGCTGCGTTCGTTCGAGCCGACGGTGGCACGCGCCGCCCGCTTGGCATCGAGAGCGGTGAGGGACATACAGGTAGCGTCGCGCCGTGCTCGATGTCGACGCAATGATCGACGCGCTCGCCGAGCGCCCGGGCGAGACGGCGATCCTCCTCGACTACGACGGCTCACTTGCGCCGTTCGTCGATCTGCCCGACGAGGCGGTTGCGCTGCCCGCGGCAATCGACGCCCTACGTCGGCTCGTCGGGCTCGTCGGACGGGTCGGGATCGTGAGTGGTCGTCCTGTCGATTTCCTCGCGAGTCACGTCGACGTGCCGGGGCTCGTCGTCGCCGGTCTCTACGGGATGGAGCTGCTCCTGGACGGTCAGCGGCGTGTCGATCCTCGTGTCGTTCCGTACGCCGGTGCTGTCGCCCTCGCGGCCGACGAGGCCGACGCGCGGCTTCCCGGCGTGTATGTCGAGCGAAAGTCCGGCGTCAGCGTGACGCTGCACTGGCGGGCGGCGCCGGACCGCGGCGAAGACGCGATCGCGGTCGCGGCCGATCTCGCCCAGCGGTACGGGCTGGCCGAGCTGCCGACGCGTTTCGCGGTCGAGCTCCGCCCGCCGGTCGCGATCGACAAGGGCACGGCGATCGATCTCTTCGTCGATGGTTATGCGATCGGCGCGTACGCCGGCGACGACACCGGCGATCTGCCGGCGTTCGCCGCGTTGGGGCGGGCCGAGGCCGACGGCCGGATCGACCGCGCGGTGCGGATCGGCGTGGAGTCGAGCGAGATGCCGGCCACGCTGCCCGGAGCCGTCGACGGGCTCATCCGCGGACCGGCGGGCCTGGCCGCTCTCCTCGACGCGGTCGCGCGACGCGTGGGGGGCGCGTGAACGCGCGTCAGCTCGCCGGAGTCGCGTGGGCGACGAGATCGGCGATCCAACCCACCGGGTTGCGAGCCGTGGCCAGGGTCCGTAGGCGCGCCGCGATCGTCGCCCGCTCGTCGAGTGGGATCGCGAGCGCCCGGTCGAGGGTTCCGGCCGCGGCCTCGACGTCGTACGGATGGATCGGGAGCGCGGCTTTGCGCAGATCGTCGTAGGCACCGGCCTCCGGCGACAGGCAGAGGACACCGTCGCGACGATTGACCGCGGGTCCCTCCTTCGCGACGAGGTTGAGCCCGTCCTTGATCGGGTTCACCAGCAGAACGTCGTAGCGCTGCATCGCGGCCACGGATCTCGGAAAGTCGTCGCGCTGGTCGAGCGCGATGGGTGTCCAGTCCCGGGTCGCCCACCGGTCGTTCACGCGCGCGACGACCTGTTCGATCTCACTCGCGTACGCGAGATACGACGCGAGGCCCTGGCGCGACGGATAGAGCATCGCGACGAACACGACTCGACCGCGCAGTCCGGGTCGCGCCTCGAGCAGGCGGTCGTACGCCAGGAAGCCGCGCACGATGTTCTTCGAGAGCTCCACCCGGTCACAGCGCGCGATCACGAGTCGGTCGCCGACCACCTCGTCGAGTGCTCGCGCCGCCTCGTGCGTCTCGTCGCTCGCGGCGACCGCCTCGAGCGCGGCCACATCGGGGCCGAGACTGGCGGCAAAACCCGGCGCGATCGTCGCGGCCCGGCCGAGCACGGCTCGCGCCGACTGCTGGTATGCGCGCGTCCAGCGCGTGCTGTGAAAACCGGCCGGGTTCGTTGCCATCGCCGCGCACAGCGCGTCGGCCGCGTAGTCGGGCAGCACGCGTATGTCGTCGGGGCCGCAGAAGGGAGTGTGCGTGAAGTGCACGATCCGGAGATCGGGTCGAAGCCGCCGGAGTTGGGCGCCGACGAGCGCGAGTTGGTAGTCGTGAACGAGCACGATGTCGTTGGGAGCCGCCGCCTCCGCAGTCGCCTCCGCGAATGCCGCGTTGACGGCGGTGTATCCGTCCCACGCCTCACGGAAGCGCCGATCGAACGCCGGCCGGCGAATCCGGTCGAAGAGACCGTGGAACAGGAACCACAACACGCCGTTCGAGACGACGTCGTAGTGCAGCGCGTGCACGTCGGGTTCGATCCCGACCAACCGCAGATCGATATCACCCTCGTCGGCCGCGCCCGAGCGAGCGGCTTCGCGATCGTCCTCGGAGAACGCGGCCGCGATCCACGTGGCTTCGTTCTTGCCGCTGTCGAGTCCGGCGTGCAGCGCGCTCCCGACCCCTCCGGCCGACCGGTGCGTCGAGAACGATCCGTCACCTCGCGGCTCGAAGCGGTAGGGGCCGCGGTGCGAGGCGACAATCATGCCGCTACGCGAGATCCCCGAAGAGTCGTAGCCAATCTTCGAGCTCGCGCGTCGCCAGAAAATTCCTCCGGACGTGATCGCGCCCGGCTTCGCCCATCGCGTCGGCCTCGGTCGGGCTCCGCAGGAGATCGGCCGTGCGCTTCGCCGCCTCCTCGACACTGTCGACGAGGTAGCCGTACTTCCCGTCGACGATCTGCGTCTTGATGCCGCCACAGCGGCCGCCGACGACGGGGCGGCCTTTCCACAGACCCTCGCTCACCGTCAGGCCGAATCCTTCGCGCAGCGACTTCTGCATCACGACATCCGCGGCACGTTGGAACGCGTTGATCTGCACCGCGCCGACCTGCTGGATGTTCGACAGGAGGTGGATGTCGGGATCGCCCGCGCGCGCCTCGTCGGTCAGCTCCCAGTAGTGGAAGCCTTCCGGGTCGTCGGTCGCCATCGAGCCGGCGAGCACCAGCTGCGCGGTCGGGAACTCCTCTCGGAGGATGCGGAACGCCGCGATCACGCCGATCGGGTCCTTCCACGGATCGAAGCGACTCACCTGCACGACGAGTGGATCCCGGGGTCGGACGCCGTACTGGCGCGTGATCTCCTCCACGAAGGGTCGCGGCAGCTCGAGGTTCTTCACCGAGAGGGGATCGATGCACGGCGGGGCGATGATGACGCGATCGCGCGGCATGCTTGCGGGAACGAACTCCGGCATCGTCCACACCGACGCGTCGTATTGCTCCACGAACGGCTGGAAGAAGTTCCAAACCGAGGCGTTGGCATCGGTCAGGTCGATGTGGCAACGCCATATCCACTTGGTGCTCGCGTGGGCGACGCCCTGGTTGCGCGCGTACTCGAGCATCGCGGCGGGTTGGGGATCGTGGATCACGACGTAATCCCATTCGCCTTCGAGCTGCAGCGCGTTGTCGAGCACCCGTTCGAGATAGGTGTGCTCCATCGCGCTCGTCCACTCGATGTCGGCGCCCTGGAGCGCGTTGTGGACCTGCTTCGTGACCGCGAAGAACTCGTCGCTGCCGTGGATGACCTGCCACTCCGCCTCGACGCCGAGGTCGCGCAAGAGCGCAACGTGGGCCGCGAGGAGCTCGGCGACGCCACCTCCGTATGCGGTCGCGTTCACGTGCAGCACGCGTTTCCCCACCAGGGGTGCCGCCAACTCCCGAATTCTCTCGAAGGTCCCGGGTTCCACCGCGTTCTGGTAGTCGTCGAGGTGCTTGTCGAGAAGTGGCACGCGTTCGAGCAACGGACCTCCTGAGGCGACAACGGCGGGGTAAGCGGTCAATCTATTCGACGTGTCCAATGAATCGACGCTTCATGCAGTTGCCTGTCCGGACAAGTTCCGGGGCACGTTGCCGGCCGACGCGGCCGCGGCCGCGATCGCGGCCGGGCTTCGGCGCGCCGGTTTCGAACACATCGTCGAGCTGCCGCTTGCCGACGGTGGCGAAGGAACGCTCGACTCTCTGCTCGCGGCGAAGGGTGGTTCGCGTCGCGTCGCGCGCGTGACCGGGCCGCTGGGCGATCCGGTCGACGCGGAGTGGGGCGTGTTGCCGGGAGGGATCGCGATCATCGAGATGGCGCGTGCGAGTGGGTTGGCGTTGGTCGCCGGTCGCAACGATCCGTTGCGTGCGAGCACCCGCGGCACCGGTGAGCTGATCGCCGTCGCGCGTCGTGAGGGGTTCAAGCAGGTGATCGTCGCGGCCGGAGGAAGCGCGACGACCGACGGCGGCCTCGCGGCGGTCGAGGCGCTCGGCTGGTCGTTGCAGGGCATCGAGGTCACTGTCGCCTGCGACGTCGAGTCCGCGTTCCTCGATGCCGCGACCGGTTTCGGGCCGCAGAAGGGCGCGTCGCCCGCACAGGTCGCGTTGCTCACGCGCCGTCTGCAGCGACTTGCCGATCAGTACCGCACCCGCACCGGCGTCGACGTGACGGCGCTGACCTCCGGCGGATCCGCGGGCGGGCTCGCCGGCGGCCTCGCCGCGATCGGCGCGCAACTCGTACCGGGGTTCGACGCGGTCGCGGAAGCGGTCGGGCTCGAAGGTGCCTATGACGGTGCTGCCCTTGTCGTCACCGGCGAGGGCAAGCTCGACGCGTCGAGCCTCGAGGGCAAGGTCGTGGGCGGCGTGTTGGCATGGGCGGCCGACCTCGGGGTGCCGCGCGTCGCCGTGATCGCGGGTCAGGTGACCGACGACGCGCGTTCGGCTCTTGACGGGCGCGCCGGCGTCGAGGTGCTCGCGCTCACCGATCGCGTCTGGCAGGCCGGCGAGGCGTACTCCCGCGCGGCGCTGCTGGTGGAGGAAGCTGCCCTCGAGGCCGGCCGGTCCGCCCGTTCGACCTTGTGATCATCGCGAGTGCAGCGCGCGGTACGCCGCGATCGTCGCGAGGGGCGGGCGCTCGCGTATCTCGACCTGCTCCGCGTCGAGGTTCCCGGCGAGGTCGTACCGCAGGAGCTCGAGCGCGGGTGCATCGAACTGCATGAGATCGGCGCGCCGCAACGCGGTCGCGATGATCGCGAGCGACTGCGCCGCGAGCTCGCGGACCGGGCGGTTGCGGTGTTCGCGAGTACCAAGGTCGACCTGCGCGACCGCGTCGCGGCCGAAGCGGTCGACGACGTCGATGAGCAGGCCGAGCTCGACGCCCCACCCCTCGACGAAGGGGAGCACCTCGAGCGCGTCGCGTCGCGCCGCGTACTCGCCGCCGAGCGGCTGCACGATGTCGGCGATCTTGGGGAACAGCAGCGAGACGAGCGGACGGGCGACGAGCTCGGTGACGCGGCCGCCGCCGGTCGGCGCACCTTCGAACGACCGCTCGTAGCTCGCCTTCACGAGCACCGTCCCGCCGTCGATCAGCAGCGGCTCGACGAGCTTCGTCACGGTGTCGGCGTCGAAGTTGCGCAGGTCACCGTCGAGCCAGCACACGAGGTCGCCGCGGCACGCGTGGAGCGACTTCCACAGTGCGTTGCCCTTGCCCGATCCGGAGACGGCTTCGGGGAGCACATCAGGCTCGGCGACCACGGTCGCGCCGGCGTCCCGGGCGACCGCGGCGGTGGCGTCGGTCGAGTTGTCGTCGAGGACGACGATCTCGTCGACGAGACCGCCATCGCTCATCGGGGCCGGGTCGACGAGGCGTTCCCGCACCTTCGTCACGATGGCGCCGATGGTCGGGGCCTCGTTGCGCGCCGGAAGACAAACGGAGATCGCGTACCCGAGCGAGCGCTTCGCCTCCAGGAGAACGGCGAGATTCACCAGGTCAGCCTAGGGGGAACCCCGAGTGGACCGGCCGGGACCCCTGCTATCCTCCGACTCGAAATACGCGCTCATCAAGAGCGGCTGAGGGACAGGCCCTATGACGCCGCGGCAACCAGCACGAAGCATCCGGTTCTCCCGAGGACCTGGTGATTCGAGCGAGGTGCCAATGCCTGACCGATGAGTTGCCGAAGAGCGGTCTCCCGCTCGAGGTGCTCGAGAGCGCGTCGAGAGCAACCGGCGAGGAGATCATCTGATGTCACCTGTCAGCGACGAAACCGTCGCCGAATCCAACAACGTGCTCGGCCTCCGCTGCCGGGAGTGCGGGCGTGAGTTCGCAGTCGCACCGATCTACACGTGTGAGTGGTGCTTCGGACCGCTCGAAGTCGCGTACGACTACGACGCCATCGCCCGCGTGACGAGCCGCGAGCGGATCGCGGCCGGCCCCGCGAGCTTGTGGCGCTACGCCGACCTCCTTCCGGTCGCGTCCAATCCGTCGGTCGATCTCGGGACCGGCTTCACGCCGCTCGTACGCGCCGACCGACTCGCCGCCGAGCTCGGCCTCGGCGAGGTGTGGATCAAGAACGACACGCGCAACCCGACGAACTCGTTCAAAGACCGGGTGGTCTCGATCGCGTTGAGCAAGGCGCTCGAGTTCGGCTTCAGGGTCGCCGCATGCGCGTCGACCGGCAACCTCGCAAACTCCGTCGCCGCGCACGCCGCCCACGCCGGGTTGCGGAGCTACGTGTTCATCCCGTCGAACCTCGAGCAGGGAAAGGTCGTCACCACCTCGGTCTACGGCGGCAACGTGGTCGCGATCGAGGGCAACTACGACGACGTCAATCGTCTGTGCGCCGAGCTCGCCGGGATCTACGAATGGGCGTTCGTGAACGTCAACATGCGCCCCTTTTACGCCGAGGGCTCCAAGACGCTCGCGTTCGAGACCGCGGAGCAACTCGGCTGGCAGGTTCCCGACCACGTGGTCGTTCCCGCCGCGAGCGGATCGCTGCTCACCAAGATCCAGAAGGGCTTCCAGGAGCTCCACCGGGTCGGGCTGCTCGACGAGGAGCCGAACGTACGCGTGTCCGGCGCGCAGGCGCTCGGGTGCTCGCCGATCGCCACCGCGTTCATCGAGGCATCCGACACGATCCGGCCGGTGAAGCCCGACACGATCGCCAAGTCGTTGGCGATCGGCAATCCCGCCGACGGCTACTTCGCGCTCGACGCGGTGCGCAAGAGCGGCGGTGGATTCTCGTCGGTCACCGACGGGGAGATCGTCGAGGGCATGGAGTTGCTCGCCCGCGCCGAAGGGATCTTCGCCGAGACCGCGGGCGGGGTCACGATCGCGACGCTGCAGCAGCTCGCGGCCAGCGGTGTGATCCGCGCCGACGAGCGCGTGGTTGTGTACATCACGGGTCACGGGCTCAAGACGATCGAAGCAGTCGCTTCCACATCCGGCCCGACCGCGACCATCGCCCCGAGCCTCGACGCGTTCCACGACGCGTTCGGCATCGAAGACCACTGAGGAGCACCGACATGGCTGTGACCGTTCGCATTCCTACGCAGTTGCGCAGCCTGTCGGGTGACGCCGCGGAGGTTCAGGTGGAAGCCGCGACCGTTGCCGACGCGCTGAAGGCGCTCGAGGCGCAGCACCCCGGATTCGGGGAGCGCCTGTTCGACGAGAAGGGCGAGCTGCGTCGCTTCGTCAACGTGTTCGTCGCCGACGAGGACATCCGCTTCATGCAAGGCATCGACACCGTGCTCGACGCCGGAACGACCGTGAGCATCGTCCCTGCGGTCGCGGGCGGCTAGTGAGCGCGTGTCCGACGATCGAGACGGAGCGGTTGATCCTCCGGCCGTTTCGTGAGGACGATCTCGACGCGTACACCGACATGCTGCAGAGCGCAGGAGTGCGCGCGTCGCTCCATCTTCCCGACGACGTCGGCCGCGAGCAGGCGTTCTCGGGCATGGCGGCGTGGCTCGGCCAGTGGGAGCTGCGCGGTACGGGCAATTGGGCAGTCGAAGATCGCGCGACCGGTGCATTTCTCGGGCGCGCGGGCATGCACCTTCCCGAACGGGACGACTGGCCCGGCATCGAGATCGGCTGGGCGTTCCATCCCCGCGCCTGGGGTCAGGGCTATGCGACCGAAGCGGGCCGGGCCTCGGTCGACTACGCATTCACGCATCACGACGTCGACGCTCTGTACAGCCTGATCCTCCCGGAGAACACACGCTCGCAGGCCGTCGCGCAACGCCTCGGCTTCACGCTCTTCGAGATGCGCGTCACGTTGCACCATCCCGAGTCGCCGCACGGAATCTGGCGCCTCGAGCGACCGACGCCGCGCTAACTCCCGACGGAGATGTGGAGGTGGTCGGCAACCTTTTTCGGGACGTCGAACTCACCGGTCTCGGTCTTCACCGTCACGACGCCGTCCCGCTTGTCGATGACGGTTGCTTCGCAACCGGGAAGCAAACGTGCAGCGGAGATGAGCCGTAACCCGTCGTCGTCGGTTTCCAGCCGCTCGCTCACGCGGCGAACTGTGATGCCGCCGGTCGGCGCCTGCGAGAGCGTCACCGTCGAGTAGGCACGTCCGGCGTTCTTCGAACCGGGAATCGGGTTGCCGTGCGGGCACGTGGCCGGATCCCCGAGCAGCAGCACGAGCTTCTCTTCGACGTCGCTCGAGATCGCGTGTTCCCACCGGTCGGCTTCCCGGTGCACCTTCTCCCACTCGAGCCCGATGACGTCGACGAGCAGTCGCTCGGCGAGCCGATGGCGGCGCACGACGGTCGTGGCGAGGCTCCGGCCCTTGTCGGTGAGGTGGAGGCTGCGGTCGCCGTGCAGCTCGACGTACCCGTGGTCGGAGAGCCGGCCTATCGTCTCGGAAACGGCCGCGGCCGACAAGCCCAGTCGCTCGACCAGCCGGGCCCGCATCGGGACGACGCCTTCTTCCTCGATCGCCAGGATCGACTCGAGGTATTCCTCGGTCGTGTCGTGCATCTCGGCCACGGGGACAGGTTAGACAGCGCGGGTTCCCGGGTCCCGGGGGCCGTTTCGTCGCTTCAGAGGTCAACTCGGGCCTGGATGGCGCCGATCACGTATCCATGGTGATGGCCTTGGTACTGCGCGGGCATTGGGTCCACGTCGTGGTGTTCGGGCTTCCGGTGGCCGGATTGGCGGGTGCGATCGCGGTCCAGGAGATCAGAGCCCGACGGGGGAAGAAGCTGTCGGGCGTGGAGCCTCTCGACGGGCGATCGCCGCATCTGCGAGCGGCCGCCGCGGGGTTGGTCGGCGCGGCGGTGATCCACGCGATCGTCATTCCCGAGCACTTTCGCGAGTACGTCGCCTTCGGTGTGTTCTTCTCGGTGCTCACGGTCGCGCAACTCGCCGTGGCCGCGATCGTCGTGTACCGCCCGGACGCTCGCACGGTGCGATACGTCGCACTCGGCAGCGCGGCGGTCGTCGTGTTGTGGTTGGTCAGCCGTACCAGCGGCGTCCCCGTCGGCCCGGAGCAATGGCAGCCGGAGTCGTTCGGACGTCTCGATCTCGGCGCGACCGTCGCGGAGCTGATCACGACGGTCGGCTGCGCGGCAGAACTCTGGACGATGTCGGAGCGCCGGCGATCGTCCATCCCTCGGTCACCGAAGTTGACGGCATGACGAACGCGACGAACGCGACGAACGAGAGGAACGACAGGAACTCGAAAGCGCAGGCTTCGCGCACCACGCTGCGCCAACTTGCCATCGGGTGGCTGCCCGAAGGGCGCGCGATCCCGGACCGGGTGTGGCAGCGCCGTCATCGCTGGATCGTCAACTTTGCATTGATACAGGCCGCGGGACTGTTCGCCTTCGGTCTGCTGCGAGGCTTCGCGCTCGTCACCGTCGCGGCCGATACGGCACTCATCGTCATTCCGAGTCTCGCCGCGCGCGCCGCATGCCAGCCGGCGGCTCCGGATGTTGTCGGCCACGACGGCGCTGATGATCTCGTCGGCGGTAGCCGTCGACTTCGCCGGCGGCTCTACGGAAGCCCACTTCCACTTCTTCGTGATGGTCGGGCTCGTCGCCCTCTATCAGGACTGGAGCGCGTTCGGGCTCTGCATCCTGATCACGGTCGTGCACCACGCGGTCATGGGAACCATCCTTCCGCAGGCCGTCTACGGATCTCCGGCGGAGTGGCGGAAGCCGATCTTGTGGGCCGTGATACATGGTGCGTTCGTCCTGGCGGTGAGCGTCACCCACCTGCTGGCATGGCGCGCCAGCGAAGATCAAGATCTCGCCGACCCGTTGACGCAGTTGCCGAACCGCACTGCGTTCAACGAGCGGCTCGCCCGGGATTTGCTCGGCCCGAACGCGATCAGCGTGTTGTTCGTGGATCTCGACAACTTCAAGCGGGTCAACGATCGGCTCGGCCATCTCGTCGGCGATCACGCGCTCCGTCACGCCGCCGAGCGGATGAGTCGCACGCTGAGGGACCAGGACCTGCTGGCGCGCTTGGGCGGAGACGAGTTCGCGGTCGTCGTGGACGGCTCCGAAACGATCGCCGAGTACGCCGCGGCGCGGATCTCGGCGGCACTCCAGCCGCCGTTCGCAGTCGACGGCCGCGAGATATTCGTCCGGGCGAGCATCGGAGTTGCCGGCTCCGACACTGTCGGGTCGCGCGACGCGAAGGACCTCGTGCGCAGCGCCGACCTCGCGATGTACGTCGCGAAGAGCTCGGGAAGAAACCAGGTCGCGCGCTACGACGCCCACGCCGAGCAGGCGATTCGTGATCGCGACCAGTTGCGTATCGACCTTCGGAACGCGATCGCTCGGGGAGAGTTCCACGTTCACTATCAGCCCGTCATCAGCGGCGACGGCGGTCAGCTCGTCGGCATGGAGGCCCTGGCCCGGTGGGAGCATCCGACCCGGGGGGCGGTGGCGCCGGTCGACTTCATCCCGCTCGCCGAGGAGACCGGCGACATCCGTACCCTCGGCGCCTGGGTGTTGCAGACCGCGACCGCGCAAGCCGCGGCCTGGCGGGAAACGATCGGAGGCTGCGACACGCTGCAGCTGGCCGTGAACGTCTCACCCCTCCAACTCGACGACGACGATTCGTCGAGATGGTGACCGGAGTGCTGAACGCGACCGGCTTCCCGGCGCAGCACCTCACGCTCGAGATCACCGAGAGCATGTTGGTGCGCGACCGCGTTCTCAGCGCGGGCCGACTGAAAGAGCTGCGCGAGCGCGGGATACGTATTGCCATCGACGATTTCGGCACGGGCTACTCGTCGCTCTCGTACCTCGCCGAGATCCCAGCCGACATCGTGAAGATCGACCAGTCGTTCGTCGCCGATCTCCATCCGCAATCGGGCTCACGAGTGCTCGTCAAGGCGCATCATCGATCTCGCTCGTTCCCTCGGCCTCGATGTCGTCGCCGAAGGCGTGGAACAGGTGGGGCAGGCCGACATTCTTCACGACCTCGGGTGCGGGAAGCTCCAGGGCTACCTCTTCTCCCGGCCCATGGACCGAAACGCCTACGGCGCCTACCTACTGGCGAATTCGAAACTGCCGGAGCTCGTCGAAAATCCGAGCGCCGTCGTCTGACGGTGTGGTCTGCTGCCGGCGGAGGTACGTGATGGTCACGATGTTCCGTGCCCGGGCGCGCGTCGACCGATCGGTCGCGCCGGCTCGGTCAGCACTTTCTCGGTAGTCAGCGGCTCGCGACCCGGCTGGTTGCCGACGCGAGAGTGCAGAGCTGTGATCGGGTCGTCGACTTCGGCGCGGGCACGGGCGTGTTGACTGCGGCGTTGGCCCGCGTAGCCGCGTCGGTCATCGCCATCGAGCTGGACGCGGCGCTGGCCCGGCGGCTGGCGAGACGCTTCGCCGCCACGCCTCGCGTCGTCGTGTTGCACGCCGACGTGCGCGACGTCCCGCTGCCCAGTACGCCGTACCGAGTCGTGGCGAACCCGCCCTTCGCCCACACCGCCACGATCCTGCGCCGGGTGCTCGATCCCCGCGGCGGGTTGGAACGAGCCGACCTGATCGTCCAGTGGCAGGTCGCCCGCCACCGGGTGCGGGTGGAGAGAGGCCCGCCCACGGATCTCCTCGGCGCGACCTGGGGCCCGTGGTGGCACTTCGCGAGGGGACGGAGGCTCCCGGCCGCGTTCTTCGATCCCCGTCCGTCCGTCGACGCGGGCGTGCTCATGATCACGAGAAGGGAACGCCCGTTCCTTCCGCCGGAGGAGTTCGAGCGCTACGCGAGCTACGTGGCAACGGAATTCGAGTCCGGATCCGATGCCCCCCGGCGGGCGACGACCCGCTGGGTCGACCGGTTCGCCGGGAGGCCGTGAGCGGCGACTCGGCTTGCACTCTCCGGCCGAGACTGCCAACATGGATTAGCACTCGGCTATCCTGAGTGCTAATCCCGAGAGTGTCAGAACGCCACCTTCCAGCCCACGCAGCTCGATGCTGTCCCCGGAGGTTTTACCTATGCCGAAGCAGATCGCCTATGACGAGCACGCCCGTCGTGCGCTCGAGGCGGGCATGAACAAGCTCGCCGACGCAGTGCGCGTCACGCTCGGCCCGAAGGGCCGCAACGTCGTGCTCGAGAAGAAGTGGGGCGCCCCCACGATCACCAACGACGGCGTCTCCATCGCCAAGGAAATCGACCTCGAGGACCCGTTCGAGAAGATCGGTGCCGAGCTGGTCAAGGAAGTCGCGAAGAAGACCGACGACGTGGCCGGTGACGGCACCACGACCGCCACGGTCCTCGCATGGGCCATGGTGCGCGAGGGTCTGCGCAACGTTGCCGCCGGTGCCAACCCGATGGTCCTCAAGCAGGGCATCGAGGCGGCAGTCGTGACTGCGGTCGACACGATCAAGAGCCTGTCGAAGAAGGTCGAGACCGACCCGGCCGCCATCGCCAACGTCGCCGCGATCTCCGCGGCCGACAAGGAGATCGGCCAGATGATCGCCGAGGCGCTCGAGAAGGTCGGCAAGGACGGCGTGATCACCGTCGAGGAGAGCCAGACCTTCGGGATGGAGCTCGACCTCGTCGAGGGCATGCGTTTCGACAAGGGCTACATCTCGCCGTACTTCGTCACCGACCCGGAGCGCATGGAGGCCGTCCTCGACGACCCCTACATCCTCCTCGCGGCGAACAAGATCTCCGCGGTCAAGGACATGCTGCCGGTGCTCGAGAAGGTCATGCAGGGTGGCCGCAGCCTCGTCATCATCGCCGAGGACGTCGAGGGTGAGGCGCTCGCCACACTCGTCGTCAACAAGATCCGCGGCACGTTCAAGTCGGTTGCCATCAAGGCTCCCGGCTTCGGCGAGCGGCGCAAGGCAATGTTGCAGGACATCGGGATCCTCTCCGGTGGCCAAGTGGTCTCCGAGGAGGTCGGCCTGAAGCTCGAGAGCATTGGTCTCGAACTGCTCGGCCGGGCCCGCAAGGTGGTCGTCACCAAGGACGAGACCACCATCGTCGAGGGTTCGGGCACGAAGTCCGAGGTGCAGGGTCGCATCACGCAGATCCGTAACGAGATCGACAACACCGACTCCGACTACGACCGGGAGAAGCTCCAGGAGCGCCTTGCGAAGTTGTCGGGCGGCGTGGCGATCATCAAGGTCGGCGCGGCCACCGAGGTCGAGCTCAAGGAAAAGAAGCACCGCATCGAAGACGCGGTGCAGACCACCAAGGCTGCGGTCGAAGAGGGCGTTGTGCCCGGCGGCGGCGTGGCGCTCCTGCGTGCCCAGGCCAAGGTGCTCGAGCTCGCGACCACGCTCGAGGGCGATGTCGCGACCGGCGCCAAGATCGTTGCCCGTGCGCTCGAAGAGCCGTTGAAGCAGATCGCGGTCAACGCCGGCATGGAAGGCGGCGTGATCGTCGAGAAGGTCAAGGCGCTCAAGGGCCCCCACGGCCTCAACGCTTCCACCAACGAGTACGAGGACCTCGTGAAGGCCGGTGTCATCGACGCGGCCAAGGTCACTCGCTCGGCGCTCCAGAACGCGGCTTCCATCGCGGCGCTGTTCCTCACGACCGAAGCGGTCGTCGCGGACAAGCCCGAGAAGGAAGGCGCCGGCGGCATGCCCGGCGGCATGCCCGGTGGCGGCATGGGAGACATGGACTTCTAGCCGGACGACCCGCCCGTCGGGTCCGTACGGAGAATGTTCGGCAGGGCGCCCTCAGGGGCGCCCTGTTCGCGTCCGAGGATTACCCTGCGGGAACGAGTGGGGAAAGGTCGGAGATGACTTCTTTGAACGGATTCGGGCGGCGGCGTTGGGCAGGTGTCGCGGCGGCAGCACTCGTGATCGTGCTCGCAGCCTGCGGTTCTCAGGCGCGGCAGGTCGAGGTCAAGAAGAAGGTTGCGCCATCACCGCGCAAGGTCCTGCTCGCATCGGTGCGGGCGACCACCGGTGCGAAGTCGGCACGAATGTCGCTGAGGATGGTCGCCGGACTCGGCAAAGAGCGTTTCGAGGTGACCGGCGACGGCGTCGCCGACTTCACGACCGGCGATTCGGTTCTGGCGATGCATGCCGCAGGTCTCGGTTCGTCGGGCGACGGAATCGCGATGCGCATTGTCGACGGGGCTGCGTACATGAAAGTGCCGACCTCGCTCGGCGGGTTGCTCGGCGGCGGCAAGTGGCTGAAGATGCCTGACCTCGGCGATGCGGACAGCGCAGTACCGGGGCTCGGGCAGAGTGATCCGTCGCAGTTCCTCGCGTACCTCGAGGGCGCCTCGGCCGGCGTGAAGAAGGTGGGGTCCGAATCGATTCGCGGCGTCGACACGACGCACTACACGGCGGTGCTCGATCTTGCGCAGGCGATCCATCGCGCCGAAGTTCCGCCCGAGTTGCGGGATGAGTTCAACAACCTCTTCGGAAAGCGTGGCGCCCCGTCCGCGATGCCGGCCGACGTGTGGGTAGACGCGAATGGGCTCGCGCGCCGCATCAAGCTGCAGCTGGATCTCGGCGCGTTCGGGGGCGACGCCCCCGGAGTCGGCGACAAGGTGCCGACGATCACGATCGCGATGGACCTGTACGACTTCGGCGTGCCGGTGAACGTGAAGGCTCCTCCGGCCGATCAGGTAGCGCCGTTCCCCTCACTCGGTGCCCTCGGGTCCCCGACCGGCACGCCGTCGTAGACAACCGGAGGGCCGGGCAAGGCCGGGGCTAGCCTCGTTTCGTGGATCCGGTGACGCCTTCGGTCGGGTGGGGCGTGCTGCATCTCTTCTATCGCGTCGACCGCGAGCGGGCCGAGCGCGAACCCGAAGCGGGCAAGCGCATCGTCGACGCGGTCGCATCGCTCGAAGCCGACGGGCACCAGGTGCTGTGCCTGGCGGTGCTCGGGCACAAGGCCGACATCGGCGTGATGGCATTCGGTCCCGATCTCGCGCGGCTTCACGCGTTCCAGGCCGAGTTGCTCGCCGCGCCGCTCGAGCCGGTCTATTCGTACGTGTCGCTCACCGAGCAGTCGGAGTACGGCGCGACCGAAGACGACGAGCGCGCCCGGCTCGCGTCGGAGGAGGGACTCGAGCCCGGCGAGATCGAAGAACGGCTCGTGGTGTGGCGCGAGCGCATCGCGCACTACCGCGAGCAGCGCATCCATCCGCGCCTGCCCGCGAAGAATGTGTGCTGCTTCTATCCGATGTCGAAACGCCGCACACCTGACGCGAACTGGTTCGAGCTGCCGTTCGAACAGCGCAAGGAGCTCATGAGCGGACACGCGCGCGTCGGGCGTACCTACGCCGGACGTGTGTTGCAGCTGATCACCGGTTCGACCGGCATCGACGACTGGGAATGGGGCGTCACGTTGCTGGCCGACGATCCGGCCGCGCTGAAGGAGATCGTCTACGAGATGCGCTTCGACCCGGTATCGGCGCGCTACGCCGACTTCGGCCCGTTCTTCACGGGCCTCGTGTTGCCACCGGCCGACGCGTGCGCGCGAGTACGCCTTCCGGCGGGAGCGAGCGCCGCATGAGTGCCGAAGAGCACCTTCGCTTGTTCGTGTCGTTTCCCGAGGAACTCGTCGAGCGGCCGATGATCTACGAGCTGGTGAAGCGGTTCGACGTCATCCCGAACCTGCGGCGCGCCAACGTCGAAGCGAACTCGGGTTGGATGATCCTCGAGCTTTCCGGTGCGCAGGATGCACGCGATGCGGCGATCGCGTATCTCGAAGAGCTCGGCTGCACGGTCAACCGCATGGAAGGCGATGTCGTAGCCGGGTGACCGCTCATGGCTCGGCCGACCCGCTGACGACGAGCACGTCGTGACGATCGAAGACATCGACGGTTCGGCCGACGCCCGCGTCGCCGCCGACGAGTTGCTGCGCTTGCGGAGAGCGGTCGAGTCGACGACCGACCTGATCACCTTCCACGCGCGCGGTGGGCGCGTGCTCTTCGCCAACCGCGCCGCGCGCGAACTCATCGGCATCAGTCCCGATGATCCGTTGCCCGGGCTCGAGATGAACGAGTTCTTCGAGACGACGGCGGAGCAACTGGCCGAGATGCGCCAGGCGATCATCGACGAGGGCCGCTGGGCCGGCGAGCTCTTCGTGCAGGGACGCGATCGCCGCGTTCCCGCTTCGGTGGTCGTCAGCGGTCATCGCGACGCCAACGGTCGCTACGAGTACTTCTCGGCACTCTCGCGCGACATCTCTGATCAACGCGCGCACGAAGCGGCGCGGCGCCGGAGTGAGACCGCGTTGCGTGCGGTCGTCCAGTCGTCTCCGCTCTCGATCTTCGCGCTCGACGCGCGCGGCACCGTCCACGTCTGGAACCGGGCCGCCGAAGAGCTGTTCGGTTGGCCCGCCGCCGACGTTGTGGGCGGTCCGCCACCGTTCCTGGAGTCGCGGGCCCAGCTCGAAGCGCTCACCGCGCTCGCGTTCTCGGGAGAGACGACGCAGTCGCTCATGGCTCGCTACGCGCGGCGAGACGGCCGCGCGCTCGACGTGAGTGTCTCGATCGCGCCGCTTCGGAACGCGACCGACCGGGTGGTCTCAGCCGTCGTGGTTGTCGCCGACGTGAGTGATCAACGCCGGGCCGAGCGGGCGCTGCGCGAGAGCGAAGTGCGCTTCCGCTCGCTTGTGCAGGACTCGAGCGACATGGTGACCATCGTCGGTGCCGACGGTCGCGTGACGTACCGCAGTCCGAGCGCGTGCCGGTTCCTCGGTCTCGATCCCGATGCCGCAACCGAGATCCTGCCGGATCAAGGACTGGTCGAGGACGATCGCGCCGCGCTGCGAGCGGCGTTCGAACGGCTCCGGGCGAACCCCGGGGCTTCCGAAACCGTCTGTTACCGATTCGAACGGCACGACGGCCAAGTCCGCTGGATCGAGATGGTGGCGACCGACCACTTGTCCGACGACGCCGTGCGCGGCATCGTCGCCAACTGCCGCGACATCACCGAGCGGGTGGAGGCCGACGAGACGGTGCGCGCGTCCGAGGCGCGGATGCGGGTGCTGCTGGCGAACATCTCGGACGTGATCTCGATCATCGACGCCGACGGCGGCTTGCGGTATTCGAGCCCGACCGCCGAGCGGATCTACGGGTACAAGGAAGGGGAGTGGCCCGAGAGTCAGCACATCTTCGACACGGTGCACCCCGACGACCGGCAGCGGGTCTTCGAGCTCTGGGAGGGGTCGCTCTCGACCCCGGGCGAGTTCCGCCCGCTCGAGATCCGGTTGCGCAAGGGCGACGGAACGTGGATCTATACGGAGGTCATCGCCAACAATCTGCTCGACGAACCCTCGGTGAATGGCATCGTCGTCACGTCACGAGACATCACCCAGCGCAAGGAGTCCGAAGCGGCGCTGCGGTCGAGCGAGGCGCGACTGCGCGAGAGCGAGGCGCGCTACCGCGCCATCGTCGACGATCAGACCGAGTTGGTGTGTCGCTACCTTCCCGACGCATCGCTCACGTTCACCAACCGCGCCTTTGCCGAGTTCTTCGGGACGACCACCGCCGATCTCGCCGGAGCAAAGCTCGTCGACCTTCGCCCGGCATCGGAGCGGCTTCGGACGCTCGAATGGTTGGATACGTTTGCCTCGGGCGAGACGGTGAAGACGCACGTCGAGCGCGAGGTGGCGCTCGACGGATCGCTCCGCTGGTACCAGTGGACCGACCGGGCGTTCGCGAATGACGCAGGCGAGATCGTCGAGTTCCAGTCGGTGGGGCACGACATCACTGATCAACGACGGGCCGCCGAGTTCACCGTGCATCAGGCCGAGATCCTCGGCCAGGTTGCGCGCGGCGTTCCGCTCGACGAGACCCTCCTGACCATCGCCCGCGCACTCGAGGATCAGTTCCCGCGTTTCTCGTGCGCCATCATGCTGGTCGACGACGTCGATGACCACGCCGGCGCGCGGTTGCGCGCCGGCGTTGCTCCGACGCTCGCAACGCGCGTGTTCGAGTCGCTGCACGGCACGCCGATCGCCCCATCATCCGGTTCGAACGGCGCCGCCGCGTACCTCCGAGAGCCGGTGTACGTGGACGACGTGACCGGCGACGACCGTTGGGTCGATCATCGCGAGACCGTTCTCGCGCACGGTCTCCGCGCCGCGTGGTCGGTTCCGATCCTCGCGAGCGACGGCGGCGCTGTGCTCGGCACTCTCGACGTGTTCGTCTCCGAGCCGCGCCTGCCCGACGACGAGCATCGACAGATCTTCGTGCTGCTCGCCCAGCTGGCCTCGATCGCGATCGAGCGCAAAGCCTTCGAGGAACGACTCGCGCACCAATCGATGCACGATGGCCTCACCGGATTGCCGAACCGCTTGCTGTTCCTCGACCGTCTCGATCAGGCGATCGCGCGCTGCAGTCGATCGCAGACGTCGGTTGGCGTCGCGTTCCTCGATCTCGATCGCTTCAAGAACGTCAACGACAGCCTCGGTCACGATGCCGGCGACGAGCTGTTGATCGAAGTGGCGCGCAAGCTCGAGTCGGTCATCCGTCCGGGTGACACGGTGGCGCGGTTTGGTGGTGACGAGTTCACCGTGTTGTGCGAAGACCTGCCGAGCGAGACGGCTCGCGAGCAGACGGTCGAGATCGCCGAGCGGCTGCGGTCGGCGGTCATCCGTCCCCTCGTCGTTCGCGGCACGGAGATGTTCGTGGGTGCGAGCGTCGGGATCGCGATGGCCACGTCGGGCGAGGAGCGCCCCGAGGCGTTGCTCCGTGATGCCGA
Organism: Acidimicrobiia bacterium; assembly: GCA_038320885.1. Classification (GTDB taxonomy): domain Bacteria; phylum Actinomycetota; class Acidimicrobiia; order IMCC26256; family PALSA-610; genus JBBQER01. Next base: position 6,906 of record JBBQER010000001.1, on the reverse strand, counting down.
CGCCGCGATGTACCACGCCAAGGATGCCGGGCGCGGCCGGGTCGAGGTCTTCGACGACGCCATGCGCGCACGCGCGCTCACGGCTCACGCGACCGAGAACTCGCTGCACCGCGCGTTGGAGCGCGCCGAGTTCCGGATCTTCTTCCAGCCGATCGTCGGCTTGGCGGACGCGCGTTGTGTCGGAGCCGAGGCGCTAATTCGCTGGCAGCACCCCGAACGGGGACTCCTCGCGCCGGCCGAGTTCATCCCGCTGGCCGAGGAGACCGGGCTGGTCGTGCAGATCGGCTGGTGGGTGCTGGAGGAAGCCGCTCGGAACGCCGCCCGGTGGCAGCTCGAGCAGTCCGAGCCGTTCCAGGTGTCGGTCAATCTCTCGGCCCGCCAACTGGCGCAGCCCGATCTCGCCGGCCGGGTGGCCGCGGTCATCGCCGAGACCGGGGTGCGGCCGTCGAGCCTGTGCTTCGAGATCACGGAGAGCGTGTTGATGGACGACGCCGAAACGGTGCTCGACGTCATCACCCGCGTACGCGGGCTCGGCGTCCAGTTCGCGATCGACGACTTCGGAACCGGGTACTCGTCGCTCGGTTACTTGAAGCGGTTCCCGGTCGACTCCGTCAAGATCGATCGTTCGTTCGTGAGCGGGCTGGGTTCGGATCCCGGCGACGCGGCCATCGTGTCGGCGGTCATCGGTCTCGCCCACGCGCTCGGGCTGCGGGTGACGGCTGAGGGCGTCGAGACGCAGGAGCAGCTCGCGGCGCTGATCGCGCTCTCCTGCGACGAGGCCCAGGGATACTTCTTCTCACCGCCGCAGCCCGCCGCCGACCTGCGCAGTCTCGTCGCGCGCACGCGCACGTGGCGCCCGCCCGGCGCCGGCGCAATGGGCTGACGAGTTCCGGCAATACGATGCCCGCGATGCAAGAGCCACCGTTCGCCGCGTCCGCCGCCGATCTGCTCCGGTGGTCGGAGACGTTGTCGGGAATCGCGCGCACCGGTCTCGGCTTCACGAAGAGTCTCTACGAACAAGAGCGGTTCGAGGAAGTGCTCAAGGTTGCGGCCGACATTCGCGCGGCCGTGATCGATGAAGCCGAAGCTGACGCGCTGCTCGAAGAGTGGTTGAGCACCGTCGGCGAGGGCGTCGCCGGCTACGTGACGCCAAAGGTCGCGGTCGCGGCTGTCGTGACCAACGAAGCCAAGGAAATCCTTCTCACTCAGCGCGCCGACTCTGGTTGGTGGCTGTATCCGGTCGGGTGGGCCGATGTGGGTTACTCGGCCTCGGAGATCGCGATGAAAGAAGTGCTCGAGGAGACCGGCATCGAGTGCGAGCCGTTGCGACTGATCGCCGTCCTCGACGGTATGCGACTGGGCTTCGCGCGGGTTCCGATGTACTCGATCGTGTTCCATTGCCGCATGATCGGCGGGGAGCTCAAAGGGCACCCGCTCGAGACCTCTGCGGTCGGCTTCTTCGCGCGCGACGCGCTCCCGGAGCCGTTGGCCGGCGCGCACCGCTGGCTCGACATCGCGTTCCGCGCGATCGACGGCGAGGAGCTCCCGGCGTGGTACGACGAGCCCCGCGCTTCGCCCTGGCGCGGTTAGCCACCGAGGAGGAGTTACGCCTCGAGTTGCGCCAGCAGGAGCGCGACGATCGAGACGCCACCGTTCGCACGCTCCCACGCGTCACCGATCGCGTCGTGATCGACGAGTCCGAACCGGTCGGGAGGCCGGCCGAGCAGATTCGTCGCGGTGGTCGCCAGCGTTTGCGGCTCGGGCTCGTCGCCGTGCGCGGCGTAGCACTCCAACCCGCCCCAGAGGGCGGTGAGCGGCCGAACCTCTTCGCCGAGACGGAGTGCGTGGGGATCGCCGGCCAGCGACAGCTGCGCGACGACCGTCTCCCAGAGGTCGTACGGCGAGAGCTGCGCCGGTGCGCGGTAACCGGCAACGGGATGCAGCCGCCATTCGAGCGTCAGATCTCCGTCGTCCACGAGCCACGTCTGCGAACCGTTCACATAGCTGTCGACCGGGAAGCCGAGTTGCGCGTCGAGCGCGAGCACCAACTCGGGCGAGATGGTCCAGACCGTGGTAGCGACTCGGGGCATGCGGCATAGACCGTAGCCAGCCCCTCTCGTAGCATCAGGGTCGATGACTCAATACGACCGGCTCACCGCGCTCGACGCCAGCTTCCTGCACATGGAGCGGCTCGAGCATCCGATGCACGTCGGCGCGATGAGCGTGCTCGAGGGCGAACCGTTCTTCGACGCCAACGGCCACTTCCTCATCGGCGCCGTACGCGATCTCGTGCTGTCGCGGCTTCCGCTCCTGCCGCGGTTCCGTCGCCGCTTGATGACCGTCCCCTACGACATGGGCCGGGCGATCTGGGTCGACGACGATCGCTTCGACATCACGTACCACGTTCGCCACACCGCGCTGCCGAAGCCCGGCTCGTGGGAGCAGCTCGTCGCGCTGACGACTCGTATCCAAGAGGGTCTGCTCGATCGAGAGCGACCCTTGTGGGAGATCTGGCTGGTCGAGGGACTCGAGAACGGTCATGTCGCGCTGTTGCAGAAAACGCACCACTCGCTCATCGACGGCGTCTCCGGCGTCGACGTCGCGACGCTCCTGCTCGACCCGACTCCCGACTTCGTTCCGCCCGCCGTGACCGAGTGGACGCCCGAGCCGGCGCCCAGCCCGTCGCAGTTGCTGCTCGACAGCTTGCTCGAGCGCGCGACCGAGCCGGCCGAGTTCGTGCGTTCCGTTCGTTCGCTCCTGCGGGGTCCGCGCCACGCGGCCGAACGCGCGAGTGAGCTCGCACGGTCGATGGGCACGATGCTGAACCGCGAGTCGATCGCGCCGCGTACTTCGATCAACGCGCGCACGGGTCGACACCGGTTGTTGTCAGTCGTGCGCGTGCCACTCGCCGACGTGAAGACCATCCGGCGCGCGCTGGGCGGGACCGTCAATGACGTCGTGCTCGCCGGGGTCGGCGGCGGGCTGAATCGCCTGTTCGTGTCGCGCGGCGACGAGACCGACGGTCTGCGGTTGCGCGTGCTGTGTCCGGTCTCCGTGCGCTCGGATGATCAGCGGGGCTCGCTCGGCAACAAGGTGTCGGCGATCTTCGTATCGCTGCCGGTCGGCGCGGCCGATCCCACCGATCGCCTGCGCGAGATCTCGGCCCAGACCGCCGATCTCAAGGAGAAGCGTCAGGCGCTCAGCGCGGACTTCTTGTTGAACATGAGCGACTACGTCGCACCGACGCTGATGAGCCTGGCCGCGCGAGCAGTTCACCGCCAGCCCTTTGTGAACCTCATCGTCACCAACGTGCCCGGTCCGCAGCAGCCGCTCTACATGATGGGCGCCCGGCTGATCGAGGCGTTCCCGATCGTTCCCCTCACCGCGAACCTCACGATGGTCGTCGGGATCCTGTCGTACGACGGCACCTTGCACTTCGGTCTCTGGGCCGACCGCGACGCGGCCGGCGATCTCGAGGTGCTCGCGGGCGGGATCGAAGACGCATTCGCCGAGATGCTGAAAGTCGCAACCGAACGGGGGACCGAATGACCGAGCTGTGGGAGCGCGATGCGTGGGAGCTCGCCGACGACGTACGCGCCGGCAAACTGAAAGCGGTCGATCTCCTCGACTACTTCCTCGCGCGGGTCGCGCGCTTCAACGAGGAGCTGAACGCGTTCTGCTTCCTCGACGTGGATCAGGCTCGGACCGACGCGGCTGCGATCGACGCCGCCGTGGCGCGCGGCGAGGACCCCGGCGTGTGGGCCGGCGTCCCGATGGGAGTCAAGGAGCTCGTCGCGGTCGAGGGGTGGCCCGACACGCACGCGTCCATGCTCTACCGGGACGCGATCGCCGACCACACCGCGACCGAGGCGGCGCGCCTGCGCGCAGCCGGCGCGGTGCTCGTCGGGCTCACGACCTCGCCCGAGTACGGGTCCGTCAACTGGACGCGGACGTACCTCCACGGCGTGACCCGCAACCCGTGGAACGCGGAGCGCACGCCCGGCGGGTCGTCGGGCGGCTCGGCAGCCGCGGTCGCGGCGGGCATGATGCCGATTTGCACCGGCAGCGACGGCGGCGGATCGATTCGCATCCCGTCCGCCTACAGCGGCCTCTTCGGCTTCAAGGTCAGCTTCGGGCGGGTCGGTGACAACGGGCACTTCGACTGCGGCCTCACGTCGGTCCCCGGGCCGATCTGCCGGTCGGTGCGCGATGCCGCCCGCTACGTCGACGCGATCGCCGGCCCGACCGACGTCGACCCCACGTCGTTGCCGAAGCCGCCGTCGTACGAAGACGCGCTGCTCTCCGGCGCGGCAGCGAAGCGTCTGCGCGGGCTGCGCGCGGCCTGGTCGTCGACGCTCGGCTTCGCAGTCTGCGATCCGGAAGTCGAGAAGCGCACGCACGAAGCCGCGCTCGCGCTCGCGGCCGACGCCGGAATCGAGATGGTCGACGTCGACTTCCACCTACGCCAACCGGGCCGGGCGTGGAGCATCCTGTCGAACATCGACGTGTCCGCCAACCACCTCGATGCCTACATCGGGAGCGACGAAGACGTCACGCCGGTGTCGAAGGCCGGCTTCGAGTCGATCCAGCACATGAACAGCGATCAGATCTTGCACGCGCAACGGCGCCGCTGGGAGTTGTTGCGGGCGATCGCCGACGTGTTCGACGAAGTCGACCTGATCCTCACGCCGACGACCGCGACCACCGCGTTCAAGGCCGAAGGCCCGCCGCCGATGGAGATCGCCGGCCAGCGCGTCGGCGGGATGGGCTCGGTCCCGTACACCGCGCCGTTCAACATCTCCGGCATGCCCGCGGTGAGCATCCCCGTGGGAACGAGCGTCGACGGCCTCCCGGTCGGCTTGCAGGTCGTCGCCCGTCGCCACGAAGAAGAGCTCGTGCTCGCGTGCGGCGCGCTCGCCGAGCAGAACCGCCCCTGGCAGAAGTTCGCCCCCATGGGGTACTCGTAAACCCTCGGATACTCTGCGGTTCGTGACTGATACGCGGCCTCAGGCGGAGAAGCGGCCGCCGCGCCAGGAGCAGGAACAGGCGTCGGAAGAGGTCACCGAGGTCTCGCCCGGCGTGCTGCGCATGCAGTTGCCGATCTGGATGCCGGGCCTCGGTCACGTGAACATGTACGGCCTCGTCGACGACCGCGGGCTCACCGTCGTCGATCCGGGTCTGCCCGGTCCGCAGTCGTGGAAGGCGCTGAAGCAACGGCTGAAGACCGCCGGCTACAGCTTGAAGAACGTCCACACGGTGCTGGTGACGCACTCGCACCCCGACCACTTCGGCGGTGCGGGTCGCATCGCCCGTGAGAACGGTGCGCAACTGATCACGCACCAGGCGTTCTCGACGTGGACGGTGAAGGGTCCTAGCCCGCACCGCGCGCTCACCGAGGGCGAAGCCAAGCGCGCCGAGGTCGAAGCGGCGTACGCGCAGGCGGTCGACGTCGAGCCCGACGAGATCCCGACCATCAATGACGATGCCGATGTCGTACACGACGACACCGAGGAGACGGAGCCGACGTCGAGCCCGTGGGGCGCGATCACGCCGTGGGGCAGCCGCAATCCGGGTCCTCCGCTCAAGCGCAAGCTGATGATCCGCGCCATGCGGATGCTGTTCACGCCGCCCGAGCCGACCGAGCGCGTCCACCACGGCGATCGCCTGCGCATCGGCGCGGGCGAGTGGTTCGCGGTGCACACGCCCGGTCACACCGTCGATCACATCTGCGCGTGGAATCCGGAAACCGGGACGCTGCTGACGGGCGACCACGTGCTCCCGTCGATCACGCCGCACGTTTCCGGCGTGCGCCGGGCCGACTCGCTCAAGTCGTACCTCGCAACGCTCGATCTGGTCGCCCGCCTCGACGGCGTGAAGCTCGGGTTGCCGGCGCACGGCCATCCGTTCGCCGACGTGCCGGGCCGGGTGCAGGCCATCAAGGAGCATCACGCCGAGCGCATGGAGTTGCTGCGGGACGCGGGGATCTCGATCGGACCGGCCACGGTGCCCGAGCTCTCGCACGAGGTGTTCCCGAAGCGGCACTGGGGCACGATGGCCGAGAGCGAGACCTTCGCCCACCTCGAGCACATGGTGAACGTGGGAATGGCCGAGCGCTGGGAAGAAGGCGGCGTGCTGCACTACCGCGTCGCCGAGGCGTCCTGACTCGCACGCACGTACACTCCGCCCGTGCTCAATGATGACGTCGCGCTGGCCAAGGAATCGGCGGATCTGCTCGCGCATCTGATCCGCAACGCGTGTGTCAACGACGGCACGCCCGAGTCGGGTTACGAGAGCCGCAGCACCGATGTGCTCGCGCAGTATCTCGGCGACAGCGGTCTCGACCTCGAGCGCTACTCCGCGCGCCCCGGCCGCGAGAACCTGGTCGCGCGTATCGAGGGCAGTGATCCGAAGGCGCCCACGTTGCTGTTGATGGGTCACACCGACGTCGTTCCGGTGAACATCGACGGGTGGCAGCGCGATCCGTTCGCGGGCGAGATCGTGAATGACGAGGTGTGGGGCCGCGGCGCCGTCGACATGCTCAACCTCACCGCAACCATGGCGGTTGCCTTTCGCGCGCTGGCCAAGTCGGGCTTCACGCCGCGCGGCACGCTGGTGTACCTCGCGGTCGCCGACGAGGAGAACCTCGGTACCTGGGGCGCGGAGCACCTGCTCGACCAAGAGAACGACGCGGTCAAGGCCGACTACGTCGTGACCGAGGCCGGCGGCTTCCAGATGCCCACAGCGCGCGGGCCGCGCTTGCCGGTGATCGTCGGGGAGAAGGGTTCGTATTGGTGCCGCATCACGGTGCACGGCACGCCGGGCCATGCTTCGCAGCCGTTACGAACCGACATCGCACTCGTGACCGCGGCCGAGGTCGTGCGTCGCCTCGCCGAGTACAAGCCGCCC